>JACQYJ010000151.1:0-1721 GCA_016208525.1 Deltaproteobacteria bacterium
GCGGTTCTCCTGTCCCAGATAACAAATCCGATAAGTATTCCCATTCCGCCAAACAGTATGCCAAACCCCCATAATATAAGGGCATAAAGGTTATCGAATTTGCTATCGGACTGTCTTTGCATATCATCGAATCGTCTTTGCGTTACTTCTTTAAAGTCATCGATCTGTTTTTGCAAAGACTTTTGTCCCTCTTCAAGTCTTATCAGTCTATCCCTGTCATCCCTCGTGAACTGAATTTCCCCGGCATAACCTGTAGCCGATACTATTAAGATCATTGCCAGCAAAGATACGAAAAGACGAAGGTTTGGCATAGATTATCCCCTCCTTAAAGTGTTTTAAACATACCTCGGTGGTTAAAGATTGTCAATAAAAAAGCCCCATCCTGGCAAACAACAGAGGCCACAGAGATAAATTTGAGTAGAGCCTCTTGCAAAACTCTAAGAAACTCAGTTTTGTCATTTCGACCAGCGGGAGTTAATGGGCGGGGATACCCCGCCCCTACGTCTCACGTCTCACGTTCGGAATGATACAAAAGGGGACTTTTGCAAGAGGCTCAGAAGGTTTTTCTTTTGGTATTAAAGGGTTTCCTCCGTTGCTCTGTGGTTCGATTGCAGGATTTAGGTGTAAGTATAAAGAAGGCGACCAGCGAGAGAAGTAGTCACTGTATAGAAGAAAATCCTAATCTATCTTTTTAAAAACTCTGCATGGAGTTAAGGGAGAGGACTGTATATAGGCAATGTCTATTATTGGGAGATTTTCAGCCGTTGACAAGCATCAGGGAATAAGGTATAAAGAGAAGTCTTGAGTGTGGGATACCTCGAAATCATCTGTAGGGGGAACCTTACCTGGGGTTCAAATCCCCCTCTCTCCACCATGAAAATATAGTGGTCAGTGGCCGGTGGTCAGTTTGGAAGCATTGCAATAAGAAAATGCTTTTGACTGATATCCGGTCACTGACTGCTGACCACTGAGGTTTTGTGGTTAGTATTGATAGCTGGGTCCTGCGCAGCGGATGACCGTAAACCCCGCCAGGTCCGGAAGGAAGCAACGGTAGCGGCCCTCTCCGGGCGCCGCAGGGGCGCCTAGCTATCAATAGTAACCATAAATCCGTAAGATGTAAGACGTGAGACGTTAAAGGCTTTGATTTTTAATGTTGCGTCTTACGTCTCACGTTTCACGTCTCACGGGAGTATTATGTCCTACCTCGTTTTAGCCCGTAAATGGCGCCCCCAGGTTTTCGAAGATGTTGTCGGGCAGGAACACGTCACAAGGACCCTTCAGAATGCCATAAAGACAGGCCGAGTGGCCCATGCATACCTTTTTACAGGGGCAAGGGGTGTCGGAAAGACCTCGGCGGCAAGGATATTGGCCAAGGCCCTTAACTGCATCAACGGCCCCACCCCTGTTCCTTGCAATACATGTGAATCATGCAGGGAGATTGCAGGCGGTTCCTCTATGGACGTCTTTGAGATAGACGGCGCATCGAATACAGGTGTAGACGACATCAGGGAGCTCAGGGAGAATATCAAGTTCCCTCCGATAAAGGGCAGATACAGGATTTACATAATTGACGAAGTCCACATGCTTTCAACGAACGCTTTTAATGCGCTGCTCAAGACACTTGAGGAGCCTCCTCCCCATGTGATCTTTGTATTTGCCACAACAGACCCCCAGAAGATACCGGTTACCATCCTTTCGAGATGTCAGGAGTTCGATTTCAA
>JACQYJ010000151.1:1869-10769 GCA_016208525.1 Deltaproteobacteria bacterium
TGAAAAAATAAAGATAACTGACAGGGGTCTCCATATAATCGCCAGAGAGGCCGACGGCGGGATGAGGGACGCTCAAAGCATCCTCGATCAGGTGATATCGTTTGCAGGAGAGGACGTCAGCGATGAGGATGTGGCAAAGTCGCTCGGTGTGATAGACAGGGAAGCGCTGATAAATGTAGTAAAAAGCATTATGGAAAGAACACCCGCCGGATGTATACAGGTGGTTGAAAGGGTTTATGATTATGGTTATGACGTAAGACTCTTTTGCAAAAACCTCCTGGAATACATCCGCAACCTCACTGTATTGAAGGTGATAAAATACCCAGGCCAATTGATAGACCTCCCTGATGGGGAAATAGCGGATATTAAAACCCTTGCAGACGGTTTTTCTCAGGATGAACTTCAACAATTGTTTGCCATACTTTCGAGAGGGGATGAAGAGCTTAAGAGGTCTTCATCCCCCCGCCTTTCCCTTGAAATGACACTTATAAAGATGGCGACCCTTAGACCGTTGATACCTGTCTCCGAACTGTTGGAAAGGGTAAAGGGGTTGGAGCAAGGGATTGGAAAAGCCCGGAGTCTGGAGAGGAAAGAAGATGAGAAGATTAGAAGTTTAGAAGATGAGAAAAAAATCTTAACTTCTCAACCCCTTAACCTCTCAACCTCTCAACTTCATAATTTTTCAATTCCAGCAAGGGAAGAAAAGGTCGAGGCACACATGGAGCTGGAGGAGCCTGGAGACACATGGAAGAGTTTTATGCAGCTTGTCCGAAAAAAGAGGCCGCCGCTTGCATCCAAACTTGAACATGGGAGGCTGATCGAATTAAGCGACACAGAGGTAAGGGTTGGCTTTGATAAAGGCATTTATCTTGACATGATAAGTAAAGAGGAGATAAAGGCGCTGGAGGAGATGCTAAACGTCTATCTGAGCCGAAGCATGAAGGTAGTTATTGCCCCTCTGGTTAAAGAAAGGAAAGTACAGGAACCTGTAAAAAAGGAGCAAACAAGGCATCCGATCATAGAAGAGGCGCTGAAGGTCTTCGGGGGCAGGATAGTAGCTGAGAACATGGCCTCAAATTAACGACTTGTTTTTTTAAACTTTTAGTGTATGCTTCATACAAATTAGGAGGAATAGAATGAAGGGTGGGTTGGGTAATATTGTAAGGCAGGCACAGAAGATGCAGGCCAATATGCAGAAGCTTCAGGAGGAGCTGGCAGGAAAGAGAGTTGAGGCCTCTTCGGGCGGAGGTATGGTGAAGGCTGTAGTTAATGGGAAACAGGAGCTTCTCTCTGTTACAATAGAGCAGCAGGTTGTCAATCCATCTGATGTGGAGATGCTTCAGGACCTGGTTGTTGCCGCAGTCAATGAGGCCGTCAAGAGGTCCCAGGCGATGATGAATGAGGAGATGGGGAAGCTTACAAGCGGCCTGGGAGCGCCTGGACTTAGCGGCCTGTTTTAATATGAATTCCCTGAGATGTGTAGCGACTCTTGTAAAGGAGCTGTCCAGGCTTCCTGGAATAGGAGAAAAGACGGCCCAGAGGCTGGCCTTTTATATACTGAAACTTTCCAGAGTAGATGCGGAAGCGCTCGCCAGAAGCATACTGGAGGTCAAGGAAAAAGTCAGGATATGCTCCCGTTGCTTCAATATCACTGAAGAAGATCCATGCCATATATGCCGGGATTCCGGCAGGACAGAGAGCCAGATATGCGTTGTCGAGGAGCCCCATGACCTCCTGGCAATAGAAAAGGCGGGTGTTTTTAAAGGGAAGTACCATGTACTCCAAGGCTCCCTTTCTCCCCTTGACGGAAGAGGGCCTGATGATATCAGAGTCAGAGAGCTATTAGCGAGGCTTAAAGGTAACGGTGTTGACGAGGTTATAATCGCCACGAACCCCAATAACGACGGAGAGACTACGGCCCATTATCTTGTCAAGGTTATAAAACCGCTTGGGGTGAAGATTACCAAGATAGCGCAGGGGATCCCCATGGGAGGCGACCTGGAGTATACCGATAATGTGACTGTCGTCAGGGCGGTTGAAGGACGAAGAGAGGTATTTTAAAAATCTGAGTGTGAATGACGTATGTGATATTTAGAGGCCGTTCCCGCTATTCTGATGTCCAGGTTAATTTTGAACGACGGGTAACTCCGAGTTCTGTATTTGATTGAAGGGTTTACGGCGTTAACAGAGAGAAGATTTAGACCGATCCTGGACGCTCAGAGGCTTGCATTTATGTGGGAGATGCTATATATTGCCACGGGTTACAGCTATATGCCGTGTAGACTGTTAACCTGATGAAGAGGGCTGGAGAGTAGGAGAGTAAAGGAGATATTATGGCGGTTCCTCAATTAGTGATGTATGAAGAAGAGTCTAAGCTGATCAGTGTCGTTCTTGAGAGACTTAACAGGGAAGCGAATTCTAAGGTTGTCTTCCTTGTAGATAAAAACGGACAGTTGATATCTGCCGCCGGAGACACAAAAAACCTTGACACAACTTCACTCGCCTCCCTTACGGCAGGGAACATTGCCGCAACAGGGGGGTTGGCCAAGCTGATAGGGGAAAAGGAGTTTTCCATCCTTTTTCACGAGGGGGAAAAGGACAATATCCACATATCCATTATAGGGCAGCGTGTAATCCTTGTTGTTGTATTCGATACGAGATCATCCCTGGGGCTGGTAAGGCTCCGCGTCAAGAAGGCTAGCGATGAGTTGAAGACGATATTTGACGGTCTGCTTGCGAAGATGGAACAGAAGGAAGCCATAAATGTGGAATCTCCCTTTGCAGAGATAACTGATGACGATATAGATGGTCTTTTTAGTGAATAGGGGGATCAGATATGTCTTTTATTAATTATTCCTCAAAAGAGATAAACTGTAAGATAGTATATTACGGGCCAGGGCTTTGCGGAAAGACCACAAACCTTCAGTATGTTTACGGCAAGACCAATCCGGTAGCAAAGGGGAAGATGATCTCTCTGGCCACGGAGACTGAGAGGACTCTTTTCTTTGACTTCCTGCCGCTGACCCTTGGGGAAATAAAGGGATTCAAGGTAAGGTTCCATCTGTACACTGTGCCGGGCCAGATATTTTATGATGCCAGCAGAAAGCTTATCCTCAAAGGTGTTGACGGAGTCGTGTTCGTGGCTGATTCCCAGGTTGAGAGGATGGAGGCCAATATGGAGAGTTTTGAGAACCTGGCAGTCAACCTGAAAGAGCAGGGTTATGACCTTGATAAGATCCCTTATGTTGTTCAGTACAACAAGAGAGACCTCCCTAACGCTGCGCCTTTGGAAGAGTTGAAGAATCTCCTCAACCCGAAAGGCATCCCGGAGTTTGAGGCATGTGCTGCTACAGGGGAAGGGGTGTTTGAGACGTTGAAGGGCATCTCAAAACTTGTACTGACAGAATTAAAGAAGGGACGTTGACCCCCTTTTTTTTGCCCTTGACAACTCCTGAGAAATAAATATACTAAACAACTCATTGCCCGATAGCTCAGTCGGTAGAGCAGGTGACTGTTAATCACCCTGTCGCAGGTTCGAATCCTGCTCGGGCAGCCAGATATTGCGAGGGTTTAAGGATTATTCCTTGGGCCCTTTTTATTTGATTTATACGCGGCAGACCTCAATTAAAGACTCGCAGACTGCTATCCTCCTTCACTCCACGCACAAAGACATAATTACGTTCACTACAGACAGCAGGCTTGCAAATAAATGAGTTATATTCAGCATTGCCCTGTTAGCAAACTGCATTCTATGACCGGTTGATAAAAATTGCATAAAGCCAAATAATGCATTTAACCACAGAGGACACGGAGAAACCCATGCCGATAAAGGAAACACAAAGCTGTCTCTGTGCACTCTTTTAAACAAAACCTAAATCCTGCAATCAGCCGCGAATGAACACGAATGAAATCAAAGAATTAGCTATTTTCAGTTCTTCACCAAAAAGGGTGAGTCTCTTTTGTTTGTTACCTAAAACTGCAAACCACAGAGATAAATTTTGAGTATAAGAACCTTTTAAAACCCTTACTTCTCTGTGTTCTCATGCTTTAGATTTAAAAATTATTGGGCTTTTAAAAGTCACCTTTTGAGTGAACAGAGAAAAGATTTAAAACCGGTTTTTCTTTTGGTATTAAAGGGTTTCCTCCGTGTGCTCTGTGGTTCGATTGCAGGATTTAGGTATGAATATTTTGGTTCTTGACCTCAATCATTAAATACAATAAAATACTGGTGAAATTGTCATAGCCCTCTTTTGCTGTTTGGTTATCCGCCTTTCCGCAAGCGAGGACAGGCGGTATTCGTGGATTCTGTCGTCAGAGCAGGGGGAAGATGCCGAAATATATAGTCAGTTTGGGAACAGATGACGGGAAGGCGCTTGAAAGAGAGTACGATTCGTCTGATGAGAAGAGCCTGAGGGAGAGCCTTTCGAGGGATGGCTATTATATCTTCAGTGTCAAAAAAGGCACAAGCCTCCTTGCCTCCCTCAAAAGCCGGTTTACCGCGAAAGGGATAAGCGCAAAGGAATTAATCTCTTTTAATCAGGAGCTCCTGGCCTTGACAAAGGCAGGCCTGCCAATAATAAAAACCCTTGATGCCATCATGGAAAGGACCGGGGAAAAGAGGTTTCTTGATGCCCTTAAGGAGGTAAGGGAGGCTGTGAAGGGAGGTTCTTCCTTGTCCGATGCATTTGAAAGGCGCCCGCAGATATTTCCCTCCCTGTACGTCTCAACCGTCAGGGCAGGCGAGAAGAGCGGGGACCTGGTCTTTTCCCTCAGGCGGTATATTGAGTACCTTAAAAAGATGGAAGGTGTGAGAAAAAAGATCATATCCGCATCCATCTACCCTGCCATGCTTATCCTGGTGGCAACCGGCGTTATCCTGTTTCTCCTTTCCTATGTTGTTCCGACCTTTTCCCGCATTTATCTTGAGGCTGGATCGGACCTTCCATATCCAACCAGGGCGCTTATATCTATTACGACCCTGCTCAGGGACTACTCCCTTGTACTTGGGTTGTTGTTTGTGTCTCTTATGGTCTCCCTGAGCCTTTATTCAAGGAGTGAGCAGGGCAGGCGCAGGCTGGACCAGCTTAAACTGAACATCCCTTTCGCAGGGCATATCTTCACGGGGTATGCAATATCCAAGTTTGCGAGGACGCTGTCAACTGTTCTGGGCGGAGGGATCCCGCTCGTAGAATCTGTCAGGATGGTCTCCGGGGTTCTAGGGAACAAGATACTGGAGAATAAGGCCAACAATGTTGCAAGAAGGGTGGAGGAAGGTGAATCCCTCACCGATTCAGTTGATGCTGAGGGCCTTATGCCTCCCCTGGCAATTAGAATGCTCGGTGTTGGAGAAGGGTCAGGTTCGCTGGAAGAGATGCTCCTTGATATAGCGAGCTTCTATGAGGATGAGGTGGACTCAAGACTTTCGGTCTTGACTACGCTCATAGAACCGGCCTTGATGCTTATTATGGGCGGGTTTGTCGCCGCCATAGTGATTGCGATGTACCTGCCTGTCTTCAAACTGGCTGAGACAGCCGGGTGATTTGCTGAGAGAGTTTATAGAGTTAAGAGAGTTAAGAGAATTAAGAGAGTTAAGAGAGTTAAGAGAGTTAAGAGAGTTTATGGCTGTTCTAAAGACACATCCGAGACAGAGGAAAAAGATTGCGGAGATACTCCTGTCCAGAGGGTATATCACTCAGGAGCAGATGGACTATGTCCTTTCCCTGAAAGAGAAGGGGAGCAAGGAGAGGGTAGGGAATATCTTCATAAAGGACGGACTTATAAACGATACGCACCTTGCGCATGCCCTGGCCGAGCAGTCCAGCAAGGAGTTTGCAGACCTGTCACAATTTGAGCCGGACGATGCCCTGATTTCATCCGTCCCTCTTGACCTGATGTACCGTTACCAATTCATTCCTTATGAGAGGAGAGACGGCGAGATGCTGATAGCAGTCTCAGACCCGACGAATGTGATGGGACTGGATGAGGTAAGGTTAATGCTCGACACGCCTATCAGGGTTCTTGTCGGAGCTGCAAGCGAGATACAGGAGATACTTAAAAGGGTAAAGGGGGCGGACAGGGTAGTGAAAGATGTCTCCGAGGACGTTAAATTCCAGCTTGTAAAGGAGACGGAGGAAGGGGAGGAGGTACTCTCTGCAGAGCGGCTCACCGACGATATGAGCCCTATAATAAGGCTTATAGACTCGACGATCCTGGATGCCCTGAACAAGAGGGCCAGCGATATACACATAGAGAGCATGGCAAATGCAGTTGCGATAAAGTACAGGATAGACGGTGTTCTGTACGAAGCCACAAAGCCCATTGACCCTCACTTTCAGGGCCCGATTATATCAAGGATAAAGGTGATGTCTGAACTTGACATCTCGGAGAAGCGGGTCCCTCAGGACGGCAGGTTCAAGCTGAAGTATAAAGGGAGATCAATAGACTTCAGGGTCTCGATAATGCCTTCCATATTCGGCGAGGATGCCGTTATTCGTATTCTCGACAAGGAGTCCATCACCAAGGAGTTCCATGAGCTGAGGCTGGACATCCTGGGCTTCAGCGAGAGGGAACTGGTAAGGATCAGGAAGATGATAAGGGAGCCTTACGGGATGGTCCTTGTCACAGGACCCACAGGCAGCGGGAAGACAACTACCCTTTACGCCGCCCTTTCCGAGATAAGGACGGGGCAGGACAAGATAATAACGATAGAAGACCCGCCGGAGTATCAGCTGAGCGGGATAGTCCAGGTGCCTGTCAATGAAAAGAAGGGGCTCACCTTTGCAAGGGGGCTCCGCTCCATCCTGAGGCACGACCCGGACAAGATAATGGTGGGAGAGATAAGAGACGCAGAGACCGCCCAGATAGCAGTTCAGTCCGCGCTTACCGGTCACCTTGTATTTACAACGGTCCACGCAAATAACGTCTTTGACGTCATTGGAAGGTTCATCCACATGAACATAGAGCCTTACAACTTTGTTTCCTCACTGAACTGCGTGCTTGCCCAGAGGCTGGTCAGGACCCTCTGCGGGCATTGCAAGGCCCCTGTGAAGGCTGATGCAAGACTCCTCGAAGAGTCGGGACTTCCGGTAAACAAATACAGGGACTTTACCTTTTATGAGGCCAGGGGATGCAGGGAATGCAATGGAACAGGGTTCAGGGGGAGGACGGCCATAGTGGAGCTCCTTGATCTTACAGACGAGATAAGAGAGATGATTGTAGAGAGGCACTCTTCAGCAATACTAAAGAAGGCTGCAAGAGAGGCTGGAACGACCTTTCTGAGGGACGCAGCCCTGGAAAAGGTGTTTGAGGGGAAGTCTACGCTCCAGGAGATAAACAGGGTCACGTTTGTGGAATAATGTAGTAGCCCAGGGCGGCCACATAGGGCCGCCCCTACAGGCTGTTGCGGGGTAAATTAAGGTAGGGGCACCCTGTGTGGTTGCCCAGGGGTTTTATGTTCGGTTTTTCAAAAACAGTTTCCGGTGTAGATGCAGGCGCCAAGGTCCTCAGGGCAGTCAGGATTAAAAAAGGGGATGCCTTGTCGCTCACGGGATATGCAGAAAGGCCGCTCCCTGAAGGGGTCCTTCTCCCCTCATACACCAGGGAGAACATACTGGACATGAAAAGATTTCAGGACATTGCCGCTCTGACTGTTGGAGCTGCAGGCATACAGAGAGGCGATATCTCGCTCTCTATTCCTGACCAGGTGGTAAAGGTTTCAATTGTAGAACTGAAGGACAGAGCGGCAAAACGGAGCGATATATTGAAATTTATAAGGTGGAAATCAAAGAGGTTTCTTCCTTATGACCCTGAGAAGGCTAAAATAGACTACCACCTGTTTGGCGACTCTGCTATGACGGTTTTTGT
This sequence comes from Deltaproteobacteria bacterium, assembly GCA_016208525.1. GTDB lineage: Bacteria > Desulfobacterota > JAENJC01 > JAENJC01 > JAENJC01 > JAENJC01. The sequence continues at coordinate 9,733 of JACQYJ010000151.1, forward strand.
AAAGGCCGACGTTGTGTCTGATTATGAAGAGGCGTTTTGCTCTCTGTCCTTCAAGCCGGGGTTTGTGTCAACTCCGTCAATAAACCTGTTTAACCTTTTTTCCCAATGGTTCGGTGATACGAAGGAATTTACCTTCATATCAGCCCTTGAGGATTCATTCGCAGTAATTATAGTAAGGAACGGATCTGTAGCCTTTTATCGCTCGACAGAGGTCGGATACACAGACGAAAGGCTCATACAGGAAATAAATTCCTCCATCCTGTATTACATCTCAGAGAACCCTGATGCCGTTCTTAAGAAGGCTTTTTTGTTTGCCGGAACGGGGGACCGGGAATTTCTTGAAACTCACCTTTCGGATGCTACCGGTATGGATATTGTACCCCTTCTGATTTCTGATATGGTAACCGGGCCGAGCGGTATTGATATAGAGAGTTACGGCCCGGCTGTCGCAGCGGCGTTGGGGAGGATTAAGGAGCGGGGAGTAAGGAGTCAGGAGCGAGGAGTAGAAATGCCCCTCGGGATAAATAGATGATAAAGATAAAAATAAACCTGGCCACCAGGAGTTATACAGGGACAGGGGTAGGAATAGCCCTCCCTGTTGCCATTATAATTTTGAGCGCAATCCTTTTTGTGTATCTCCGTGAGCAGGGAAGAGATTACAAAATCGCTGCGGAAAGGCTGGAAATGAGGGTTGCGGAGCTGTCAGAGAGGCAGTCGCTGAAAAATGAGACATCGAAGGATAAGCAGGAATCAGATGCCGACCTGGCTGTTGTCGGCGATATCCTGGGAAAACGGCGGTTTTCGTGGATAGAGGCGCTGGACAACCTTGAAAAAGGGATACCATCCGGCATCTCTCTCTCCTCCATACACCCTTCTTTTAAGGATGGCGGAGTAAGTCTGGCAGGCTCTGCAAGGGATTTTGCAGCGCTTTCAAGGTTTATAGACAACCTTGAAAGGCTGAAGGTCTACAGGAGGGTGTTCCTTGTCAACCAATCCGTCAGGGAGATGGATAACGGAAAGACTGCCATAATTTTTAA
>JACQYJ010000152.1 GCA_016208525.1 Deltaproteobacteria bacterium
AAGGCATACAATAGCAATGCGGACCTGGCGGCAGGAAAGATCGCATCTGCGCTCAATGCCGAAAAATTTATTCTACTGACCGATGTGGAAGGGGTTCTTGATAATCACAAAAAACTTATCTCTACATTGGATGCAAAAGAGGCCTCTAATGCCATAAAAAAAGGGGATATTGCCGGAGGTATGATACCAAAAGTAGAATGCTGCCTTGATGCGCTAAAGGAGGGCGTCGGCAAGGCGCACATAGTTGACGGCCGGGTAAAACACGCAATACTCCTTGAGATATTTACGGACAAGGGGATAGGGACGGAGATTGTGAAAGGATAGTTGCTGACTACTGTCAGCAACCCATAGGAGGGCATATGCAGGGCTTAATGGAATTATCTCCAAACCTGAAAAGCATTTTTGAAGGCCTTGGAGAAAGAAGCGAAGACGAGGTGAAGAGGGTCCTGAATGTCGGGCTCAAAGAACTTCTTAGAGAATGCGAAGAAGAGATATTGGATCTTGAGATTAAGTACGGCCTCCCTTTTGAAAGGTTTAAAGAGAACCTCGATGCCGGCAGGCTTGGCGACCCACATTCATATCCTTTGGAGAAGGACGCCATGATCTGGGAGGACTTGGTCAGGGAAAAACAGATTAGACTGGACTCCATCCGAAGGTTGGAGCGTCTTAGCTGATGCTGGATAAGCTTAAAGAGGAGTTGTATATAGCCCTGAAAAGGGATTTCCCTTCGGCAAAGGTCGAGGTTGACGAAAGGCGTGGGATCGTTATTGAAGCAAGGGCGCACATCAACCAACATATATTTATTGAAGTTTATGCAAATGGTATGACGGGGAAAAGGAGTTTTGCATTGATCTCCGAGGGGAATAGAATAGCGGGATACGATAACTACAGATTCTGGCATTGCCATCCGCATGGTGCAACAAACGAACATCTCCCATGCGATGAACCGCAAATTGATTCTGTGATATCTGACTTCAAAGAGATATTAAAAAGCTTGTAGGGTGGGCTGCGCCCACCGATAATTGATTAACGAGGAAATCTAAACAGATGTCAACTGCCTCTGAAATAATTGATTCCCTGAGAGCAGAGTTCATCCAGGAAGCAACCAGCGCCCCTAAGCTCTTTAAAGACCTGGCTAAGGTCGAGCATTATATTGCGGAGAGCTATAAGACACGGTCGTTTATACCATGAAAAGGGTTGCGTCCCTTTTAGTTCCAGAGGTAAAAAATGCGAGCCTCTGAATATCACTCAAAACTATTGAAAGACGGGCATTTGTCAATCCCGTCTGATATAAAGAGCAAAATAAAGCCTGATACCGAATTCAGGGTTTTGATTATGCCGGATGAAGAGGCCGATAGCTGGAATAGGCGGACTGCCTGGGAGTTTGTGAAGGGTTACTCCGATAAGGATAGCATCTATGACGCATTATAAACAACAGCCGGAACAGATAGAGCGAGAGGTAATCAGGAGGCTTTCCCATGGAGCAGCATGAACTGCTGCGATATGTTGTGCAGCGGCTGGAAGGGGCAGGAGTCAAATACCTGATAACCGGCTCTATGGCCTCAATGATCTACGGAGAGCCGCGCTTTACTAATGACGTAGATATTGTAGTCGATATCCATGAGAGCGACATTTCAAGACTTAAAGAATGCTTTCCTGAAGATGAGTTTTACTTCAGTGAAGATGCTGCGGGAAAGGCGATAAGAAATAAGGGGCAGTTCAACGTTATACATCCATCAACGGGTTTTAAGATTGATTTTGTAATACGCAAGGAAGAACCCTTTGACGACAGCCGTTTCAGTAGGATCAAGCGGTTGAAGGTAGTCGGGAACACCGTTGCGAGCTTCGCTTCGCCTGAGGACGTTATAATAAAGAAAATGCAGTATTACAAAACGGGAGGTTCTGAAAAGCATTTGAGGGACATCACGGGCATCCTAAAGATATCAAAAGATATGATAGATTGCGACTACATTGACAAATGGGCCGAAAGGCTTGATGTAACTGATGTATGGCGGGCAGTATTGAAAAGGTTAGGTAATGAATATGAATGCCATTGAGTAGATAAAGAAATGGCTGTTGCGACAACCTTCAACATTAATCAAGTTTATTAAGAGATATCTCCAGGGGAGAAAGGGGGACACTTACTTAAACGCTAACTTAATTTAGTGTGATGTCCCCAAAATTCGCCACAAAATAAATAGAGCCTGTTTTTAAAAAATGAATGACTTACTATCCTTTTGGGAAACTACAAAAGAAAGATTCGATGGGCTTGAGAAAGCGCTGATTGAATGCTATATTGGCTTCCTAAGAGAAGTTGCAAGTATTGGGGATAAGGATTTATTTGAGAAGGATATTGGAAAGATAAGGTATCAGGGCTGATAGGCAAGGAGGGAAGCATGCACATTGCGACAGACAAGGCTATAGATGTTATATCTAAAGAGTTCCATATCTCAAGAGACACTGTCCTTGATGAAGGGATCAGATATTTTCTAGAGAAGAAACTACGGGAGATAAAGTCCGAGATATTTAGGATAACCGGGAAGTATAAGATCTCTTCTGTTAAAGAGTTTGATGAGCTGTATAAAAAAGGAATAGTCGAAGAGAAGGATTCCTGGGAAGATTTTCAAAGGTTGGATCATCTTGAGTTTAAGAGAGATGAGATTAAGAAAATAAGAAACATAATTGAGGAGTAATTTTGTGAAGACAAACGAACTCATAGAACAGTCATCAAAATATATCTGCAACACCTATAACCGTTACCCTGTTGTGTTTTCAAAGGGCAAGGGTTGCAAGTTATGGGACGTGGAAGGGACAGAGTATCTGGATTTTGTGGCAGGACTCGCGGTTGTGAACCTGGGACACTGCCATCCGAATGTTGTTGCGGCCATTAAGGAGCAGGCTGAGAGGCTTATCCATGTCTCCAACTATTATCACAACGAGCCTATGATAGAACTTGCAAGGCTCCTGTGCGAGAACTCCTTTGCGGAGAAGGTCTTCTTCAACAGCTACTGGGCAGGAACGGTTCCATAAAGGGTTTGAGCCGCTCCTCGAAGGGTTTAAATACATCCCGTATAACGACCTGGAGGCGCTTACAGGGGCCATATCCGAAAAGACCTGCGCAATTATGATGGAGCCGATTCAGGGAGAAGGCGGAGTAAACGTACCTTCCAAAGAATACATCCAGGAACTCAGGAAACTTTGTAATGAGCGAGGAACACTCCTGATATTTGACGAGGTACAGACCGGGATTGGGCGTACCGGAAAGCTCTTTGCTTACGAGCACTTCGGCATGGAACCAGATATCATGACCCTGGCAAAGGGTCTTGCGAATGGTGTCCCTATAGGGGCCATGCTTACAAAGGATAAATTTGCATCGGCCTTTGTCCCAGGCACGCATGCCTCAACCTTCGGCGGAAATCCCCTGGCTACAGCGGCGGGCATCACGGTTCTCAAGACCATTGAAAATGAAAACATCATTGAAAATTGCCAGATTAAAGGCGGCTACCTGGTTAACAGGCTGAAGGAACTTAAAAAAGGTTTCGATTTCATAAAAGACGTGCGCGGCATGGGCCTTCTAATCGGCATGGAGCTTTCCTTTGATGCGGGAGATACCGTAAAGAAGTGTATGGAAAGGGGAATCCTTATAAATTATACAAACGGAAACATCCTCCGTTTTATACCACCGTTGATAGTTACAGCGGATGAGGTAGATGTTCTGATAAATAATCTCGAAGAAATATTTATGGGGGTCAAAGAAAAATAAAAAAATCTACTTTACCGCTGAGACGCAGAGGAGCAAAGAAGAGTAAGGCGATTATTTAAAGGTTTTTTCAGCGTCTCCGCGCCTCGGCGGTGAAAAATTTGCAATTGATTTAAAGGATCTAAAATGAAACGCGATTTTTTGTCATTTAAAGATTGGAGCAGGGAAGAGCTTGACTCCCTCTTGAGAAGGGCTTCTGAGCTAAAGGAGATGCAAAAAAAGGGGATGGTTCACCATCCTCTGACAGGGAAGGCCCTTGCCATGATATTTGAGAAGTCATCCACCAGGACCAGGGTCTCCTTCGAGGTCGGGATGTTTCAGCTTGGAGGACATGCCATATTCATGAGCCCGCGAGAGACCCAGATGGGAAGGGGCGAGCCGGTAAAGGACACGGCAAGGGTGCTTTCCCGTTATGTAGATGGGATCATGATAAGGACCTTTAGTCAGGAGATGGTGGAGGAGTTGGCGAGCTATGCTGCAATACCTGTTATAAACGGCCTTACAGACCTCCTGCACCCGTGCCAGATAATGGCAGACCTATTGACTGTAATAGAAAAAAAAGGCACGTATGAAGGGCTGAAAGTGGCCTGGATAGGAGATGGGAACA
>JACQYJ010000117.1:0-1519 GCA_016208525.1 Deltaproteobacteria bacterium
GAGTTCGACGAGGGTAAAGCCTTTGTTAGTGGCCAGTGGTGAGTGGTCAGGATAGTGGTCAGTGGTCAGTGGCCAGTGGTCAGCAAATACACTATACAGACCTGATAAACGATTATATAGATTGTATATCTTACTCATCATTACATCCTCTTATTTCTGCTCACTTACCACTGTCTCTCTGACCACTGACCACTGACCACTGTCTTTTACGTCAGCCATGTCTCTATTATAGTATTGACTATCGTGCTCCTGGTTCCCGTAAGCCCCCAGGTAACCTTTACAGTAACCGTTGCTGTCTTTGAAATCGGGGAGTCCTGCACTACCACAACAGCCCCTGTTGCGCCAGGAAGCCCTGAACTCAACAACCTGCCACTCCACTGTGTGCAGTCCCCGAGGGCAGGGTCAACCAGCCCCGCGCAGTTGCCTGTATCAAGATTGTTGTAAATATTCGGCGCAGTTCCCCCGTTCATCCTTATCCTGTCCACCATCTCCTCGGCAAGCTGTGTGCTGAGGGTAGTGTTGTTTGAGGAGGTGCTCCCGGTCATGGCGGTTGTCTGCATCGCAGCTACGGCCAGGAGACCGACGGAAAGCAGGAATACGGATATAAGTACCTCAATAAGAGTAAAACCTTTATTGTCACTCATAGTTACTTCTCCCACATCCCTGCATTCTTATATTGCCTGTACCAGTATTGGGTATAAGCTGAACAGTGCGTGTCCCCTTTGTAATGGTCACTGTGATGCTTGTACCTCCGTCGCGTCCGGCTGTACCATTTGGGTAAAATATATTTCTCGTAGGGCTGCTCGTTATGCTGACTCCTGAATACTCGCTGGAAAAAACCACGGTCTTGATAATAGTGTCATTAGTAGTAGTGCTTCATCACGGCAATGGCGCCGAGAATGCCTATAAGGGCAACCGTTATGAGAAGTTCAATCAGGGTAAAACCATCTTCAGACTTCATTGCAGGGTCCCCTCACTAATGAACTATATACAGCTTATATATAATTGCCGTAACTGTAAACAATATTGCAAGGGCGATAATAATTTCTTTCAGCCAGAAAATCCTCATCAGAAAAACCTCTGCCTGCCAATCTGAGAAGCAACCATTGTGCCGTTAATAAAATCCTTATAAAATCAATAGATTAAGTATGCGAAATGATATCATAACCATGAACTTGTTGCATAAACATGAAATTTTTTCGTAGTGGACAGACAGATTGACACCTTTGACACGATGAGATATTGTATGTTGCATCCTAAGCAAAGGAGGAAAGAATGGATACTGAATTAAAGGAATATTTAGAACTGCAATTTAACAGCCTCCGCTCTGAGATGGCGACCAAGAACGACCTCAAGGGCATGGCGACCAAAGATGATATCAAAGCTGTCAGGGCAGAGATGGCGACCAAAGATGATATCAAAGCTGTCAGGGCAGAGATGGCGACCAAAGATGATATCAAAGCTGTCAGGGCAGAGATGGCGACCAAAGATGATATCAAAGCTGTCAGGGCAGAGATGG
>JACQYJ010000117.1:1547-12709 GCA_016208525.1 Deltaproteobacteria bacterium
GATGATATCAAAGCTGTCAGGGCAGAGATGGCGACCAAAGATGATATCAAAGCTGTCAGGGCAGAGATGGCGACCAAAGATGATATCAAAGCTGTCAGGGCAGAGATGGCTGAGACAAAAGAAGAACTCAAGCGCCACATGGGGGTTCTTTACGAAAATATGCAGCACAAATTGGATGTAGCAATTGAGGGTTTTCAGAGCCTTACCGAAAGAGATGAAAGAATGAAAAAGGAGATTGATGAGACAGATAAAAAGATTGGACAGGTTTCGCTTAATTTATCTGCGCACAAAACAGACAAAAATCTTCACAGATGTGCTGCATGACTGCAGGGGCAAGGCATGCCTTGCCCCTGCTTATACCCCCCAAATACCGCCCAGTTCAGGTATTTAAAGTAACACTCAACATCAGCAAAACCTGCGTCACTCATCAGGCCAAGCTGTCTCTCAACTGTTAAAGGCTTCACGTCTCTGACAAACTTCAGCATCTGTGCGCCTGTCTCGTCTTCGCTGAAACCGTTTGAGAACTGGAATTCCTTCCATTTCTCCATATATAACTGGTAGACATTTGCAAATGGAGAGATTACCGCCTCCGCATCTATGAAGATACCGCCGGGCTTCAAGGCATCGTAGCATTTACTGAATAGCGCCTTCTTTTCGTCTTCAGTGAGATAGTGAAGGGAAAAGGCGGAGATTATAACATCGAACTCCCCTTCATCCCTGACCACTGGCCACTGACCACTGACCACTCTTATATCCTGACAGACAAAATCGATCCTCCATGTGGTGTGCTTTACCTTGGCTGCAGCGGCATCCAGCATATCTGATGAACTGTCTATACCGGTTACCCTTGCCAGGGGGAACTCTTTAAGGAGGGCCACACTGGTCCCGCCTGTCCCGCAGCCAAGGTCAAGAACCCTCAGATATTCCTTCCTGGAAAAAGGGAGCAGAGATACAATAAGGGTCTGTATCTCATTATACAGAGGGACCCTTCTTCTTATAACATCATCGTATCTGCCTGCCTCTTCAGCCTTGAAACGGTTTTCCATGTTGACCCCGTATTGCAAAATCCCCTTCATCCCCCTTTTCCAAAGGGGGAATTTTTACATTCCCCTCTTTAGCAAAGAGGGGGCAGGGGAGATTTGATCTTTACTCCATCTCATGCTCGGGAGGCTTTACAGGCTCGACATCGTCTGACTCAGTTCCCGACTCATACCTGAAGAAATCGGTCTCCTGAATGGCCTCCGGATCTGAATATTCTGTCGGCTCCGTCCCTTCCTTAAAACATTCAAACACCGTTTCTTTTGATTTTGCTGTAGCCAGAAGCCCTGTTTCCTTGTCTATCTTGACAAAGACAACATCATCCGGCACAGGGAACCCTTTAACAGGGGTACCGGCCACCGCTCCCTGCATGAACTTGAGCCATATCGGCGCCGCAGCCCTTCCGCCGGTTTCGGCCTTGCCAAGAGGTTTCATCTGGTCGTAACCAACCCATGTCCCTGCAACCAGGTCAGGGGTATATCCCATAAACCAGGCATCGCTCAGATCATTTGTGGTACCGGTCTTTCCGGCAGCAGGTCTGCCAAGGGCCTTCACCCCCTGGCCTGTCCCTGACTGGACAACTCCCTCCCTCAGGTTTGTCATAACATAAGCAGTCCCCTTGCTGAGGACATTTATGACCACAGGGTAGTTCTCCTCAAGCACCTTGCCGTCCCTGTCTACTATCTTTGTGATAAAGACGGGGTCCGCCTTGTCGCCCTGAGCTGCAAAGACTCCGTATGCGGAGGTAAGCTCCAGGAGAGAGTCCCCGCTGGAACCCAGGGCAGGCCCGTGGAAAACGGCATCATAATTCTTTGGCTTCCACGTCTGCCCCTCAAGGTCCTGCTCAAAGATCACCGGCGAATCCATGATGATGCTTGCAGGGGTATACCCCTTATCAAGTGCGGCGGCGTAGATGATCGGCTTAAATGATGATCCCGGCTGCCTCCTCGACTGGACAACCCTGTTGAACTCGGTCTTTTTATAGTCGTATCCGCCCACAAGGGCCTTTACATACCCGGTATACGGGTCAATGGCTACCAGGGCGCCCTGCACCTCCGGTTCCTGGTCCAGGGTCACCCTGACTTCTCCGGTCTTTGGATGCAAGCTCTTCACCTGCACAAGCAGCAGATCGCCAGGTTTTGGAATATATGGCGCAGCCCACTCCATCTCCAAAAAGTCCAGTTTCGCTCTTATATCTCCTATCCTTACGCTTACAAACTTTCCCTTGTTGTCAACCTTCTCTACAACGCCTTCCACGTCTTTACCAACTTCAAGAGGGCTTTTGGCAATAGCCTCTGAGAGCTTCATTGAAAAGGTAGCGGCTTCTTCCGGCTTGAGCATAGACGCAGGCCCCCGGAAACCATGTCTCTTATCTATCTCCTTGACCCCCTCAATAACCGCCCTTTCTGCTGATTCCTGCATCTTTATGTTGAGATGGGTGTATATCTTGAGGCCGTCATGATAGAGGACGTCATCGCCGTACTTTTCCGATATATACCTGCGGATATGCTCGGTAAAATAAGGCGCCAGTGGCCTGTTGATGTCCTCCTTTTTCCTGATGTTCAGGATTTCGTTCAGGGCCCCCATCTCCTCATCCGCAGTTATATACCCGTCCTCCACCATCCGTTCAAGCACGTAAACCTGTCTTTCCTTAGCCTTATCGAAGTGACTGACAGGAGAGTGCCTTGATGGAGAACTGGTAAGGCCGGCCAGCAAGGCTGCCTCAGGCAAGGTAATCTCCTCAACATGCTTGCCGAAGTAAGTGATGGAGGCTGCCTCTACCCCGTAAGCCCCCTCACCGAGATAGATGTGATTCAGGTAAAGGGAGAGGATATCTTCCTTTGAAAATTTCTTTTCCATCCTGTGGGCAAGGATCGCCTCCTTTATCTTTCTCAGGAGCTTCCTCTCCGGTGACAGGAGCATAGCCTTTGCCACCTGCTGCGTTATTGTGCTCCCACCCTGAACAACTCCGCCTGCCTCTATATTTTTTACGGCTGCCCTGAGTATGGCAACGAGGCTTATCCCTGAATGTTCGAAGAAACTGCCGTCCTCTGCTGCAACAAATGCGTTTATCAGTACCTCTGGTATCCTTGAATATGGGACTACAACCCTCTTCTCGAGAAAGAACTCGCCAATTGCCTTTTCATCATCGGAATATACGGTAGAGACTATATTTGGGCGATAATCATCCAGGGTTTCCAACTTTGGAAGGGCGCCGATTATATAAAAATATGCCCCGAATCCAAAAGAGGCCATAAAAATAAATGAAAAGGCAATGAAACCGAGGAAAAACCTCAGGAGATTTCCCATCCTCCCCTTTTCTCTTGACCCTCTGAGATTAAAAAAACTCTTCAACACTCCTCCTAAAACTAAATGCAAAAAGGCGGGGAACCCCCCGCCTGCTCTTAATTTCAACATCTTTCGTAGAAAGATGGCTTTAGCCATGTTAACATGTCTAAAGACCTGTTTCTACAAATGCGGCTGCAATACGATGGATTCCTTACGCAGCCTTCAATTCATCCGGGCTTGCTATCCTTCCCAGAACTGCTGATGCCGCAGCTACAGCAGGGTTTGACAGGTAGACCTCGCTCTCAGGATGCCCCATCCTCCCGACGAAGTTCCGGTTTGTGGTGGCAATGGCCCTCTCACCCTTTGCCAGTATCCCCATGTGCCCGCCAAGGCACGGCCCGCAGGTGGGGGTGCTTATTGCCGCGCCAGCATCAAGGAATATATCAAAAAGCCCCTCCTTCATAGCCTGCCTGTAAATCCACTGTGTTGCAGGTATGACAAGAAGCCTGACGTATTTGTGGACCTTTTGTCCTTTGAGAACATTGGCGGCAACCCGCAGGTCCTCAAGCCTCCCGTTGGTGCAGGAACCTATTACAGCCTGATCTATACTCACATTAAGAGAGACGGCCTCTGAAAGCCCCTTTGTGTTTTCCGGCAGGTGAGGGAATGCTACCTGGGGCTCTATATTTGCGCAGTCATACTCTCTCACATCTACATACTTCGCATCAGGGTCGCTTTGAAAAAACTTGTAACCCCTCTTGGCCCTGCTTTTGACATACTCCTCGGTGATCTTATCAGGAGCAATGATCCCGTTTTTGGCCCCTGCCTCTATCACCATATTGGCTATGGTCATACGTCCTGCCATCCCCATATCCTCTATCGTCTCGCCGCAGATTTCCATCGCCCTGTAAAGGCATGTATGAGAATCAGCGCCTATGACCAGATCGCCTGGAAGGACCACCCCCTGCTCAGGAAGCAGGGCATGCTCTACACCCATCTCCCCTGTCTCGTAGTAGTGGGTCAGGTCCTGCTCCCTTGCGAACTCCCTGAGCATCTTGCACTGCTCTGCGGACTGAATGTCCTTGTTCGGCGCAAAGTGATCAGGGACAAGGACAACCTTGTCCCTGTCAAAGACCTTTGCAGCCCCTGCCTTCTTGAACTCCTTAATTGCTATGGGCGCAGTTATATCGTTACCAAGGGCTATATCAACCCTGGCATTTATAAGCTGCCCGGGCTCCACCTTATTCAGGCCTGAATGAGCAGCAAGAATCTTTTCCGTAATTGTCATTCCCATCTTTATCCCCCTTGTAGGGGCAACCCGGTGGGTTGCCCGATTTGGGCGAGGCCCCGCCTCGCCCCTACATTACAATTTCAACAGCTCTCCCGGTATATCCTCTTTATCAACCCCGCCCACTACAGCCAGGGCCAGGGAGTCTCTTGTGAACGTCTTCTGCGCAAGCCCTCTCACCCCTTCGGCCGTCACGGCGTCAATACTCGCCATTACCTCGTCTATAGTGACGTCCCTTCCAAAGTAAATCTCATTCTTTGCGAGCTTGGTCATCCAGCTGTCGGTGCTCTCCATCCCCAGTACCAGATTTCCCTTGATCTGCTCCTTGGCGGACTGAAGTTCTTCGGTGTCAATAAGATTATCCTTTAACCTCACAAGCTCATCCCTGACAAGGCCGATTACCTGCTTATACTCGCCCTCTCCTGTCCCCACATACACGCTCAAATATCCGGTATCGGAATATGTGTTCAGATACGAGTATACAGAGTATGCAAGCCCTCTCTTCTCGCGTATCTCCTGGAACAGCCTGGAACTCATCCCTCCGCCAAGTACCGTATTCAATACATAGTTATGATACCTGAGCGGATTGGTCTGCTCGATAGAGCCGCTGCCCATGCATAGATGCACCTGCTCAAGCTTCTTATTATGTACCGCCACCCGGGAAGAAAACGCCGGGGTACTATATCCGGTACTTTTTACATGAGGCTTCAGAGAGGCAAATCCGTTATCCGAAAGGAGCTTAAGCAACTCCTGATGCCTTATTGAGCCTGACGCTGTTATGATAACATCTCCAGCGATGTAATTGTCTCTGATATATCCGGTCATGTCATCCCTTGAAAGGGAGTTTATGGTTTTAACAGTGCCGAGGACAGGTCTTCCCAATGAGTCATCAGGCCAGACCAGCTCGTTGAAAAAATCATGGACAAAGTCATCAGGGGTATCCTCAACCATGCTGATCTCCTGGAGGACCACCTTTCTCTCCTTCTCCAACTCCTCTGGATCGAATTTAGAATTAAGGAATATATCGGAGAGGAGGTCTACGGCCATGGGGATGTGCTTCTCCAGGACCTTTGCGTAAAAGCAGGTGTACTCCCTGTTTGTAAATGCATTCAGTATCCCTCCGACTGAGTCCATCTCCCTTGCAATGTCCACAGCAGTCCGCATCGAAGTCCCCTTAAACAGCATGTGCTCTATGAAGTGGGCAATCCCGTTTATATTCTTATCCTCATGACGGGCGCCGACATTGACCCATATCCCAATCGCCGCAGAACGAACATGAGGGAGTTCTTCTGTTAAGATGCGTACTCCATTATCCAATACCGTTTTCTGGTACATTAAACTCCTTTCAAAACGTTAAAATTAACTACAGAGAACACGGAGTTTAGAAAAAAGAAGGCACCTGCCAATACCCTGGAGGTGCCTCTTGGATCGGTCGGTATTTAGCTTCTAAGCCCTCTAACCTTCGCTGTGACCTAAGGCATCTTTCCTGCTCAGCCTTATCTTTCCCTGCCTGTCTACCTCTAGCACCTTGACCATGACCTTGTCCCCTTCCTTCAGGACATCAGTCACGTTCTGGACCCTTTCGTGGGACAACTGGGATATATGCACCAGTCCGTCAGTTCCTGGAAGAACCTCTACGAAGGCGCCGAAGTCCATTATCTTCCTGACTGTCCCGAGATATATCTTTCCTACCTCCACCTCTTGAGTTATACTCTTTATTATCTCGATGGCCTTCTCAATTGCCTTGTAGTCGGAGGATGCAATATTTATCTTGCCGCTGTCCTCTATATCTATCTTTACACCTGTCTGCTCTATAATGCCCTTTATGACCTTTCCGCCCGGACCTATGACCTCCCTTACCTTATCCGGCTTGACATGCATCGTTACTATTCGAGGCGCATAAATGGAGATGTTTGTCCTCGGCTGGGTCATGCACTCCGCCATCTTTGAAAGTATATGGAGCCTTCCCTCCCTGGCCTGTTCAAGGGCCATGAATAGCACCTCCCTGCTGACTCCGCCTATCTTGATGTCCATCTGAAGGGCAGTGATGCCGTTCTTGCTGCCTGTCACCTTGAAATCCATGTCCCCGAGGTGGTCCTCATCTCCTAAGATGTCTGAGAGCACAGCGAATTCATCCCCCTCTTTTATAAGGCCCATGGCAATGCCAGCCACTGCATCCTTAATTGGAACTCCTGCATCCATAAGGGAAAGGCTTCCTCCGCAAACAGAGGCCATTGATGAGGAACCGTTTGATTCAAGGATGTCTGAGACAATCCTTATGGTATATGGAAACTCCTCCTTTAAAGGAAGGACCTTTGCCAGCGCCCTCTCTGCCAGCGCTCCGTGACCTACCTCTCTTCTTCCCGGACTCCTCATCGGCTTCGTCTCTCCGGTTGAATACGGCGGGAAGTTGTAGTGGAGCATAAAGGCCTTTGTCCTCTCTCCCTCAATTGCATCAATGATCTGTTCATCATCCGATGTCCCAAGGGTTGCAACAACCAGCGCCTGGGTCTCTCCCCTTGTGAATAACCCTGAGCCGTGCGTTCTCGGCAAAACCCCAACTTCGCAGGCAATGGGTCTTATATCCTTCAGCCCCCTGCCGTCTATCCTGACCCTGTTCTTTACCGCCAACTGCCTTACTGCATGATATTCAATGTCTCCAAGTACAGCCTTTATCTGTTTTTCCCTGTCAGGGAATTCGGCGGAAAGAGTTTCCAGCACCTCTTTCCCAATCTCAGAAATACTCCCCTTCCTGTCCTGCTTTTTGGATATAGTTACTGCCTCTTTAATGCGGCTGGTCGCCATGTCCTTTATCTTCTGAACCATGCATTCATCCAGATGGGGAAGAACAACCTCTCTTTTGCCCTTTCCTGCTTTGGCGCGAAGTTCATCCTGTATGTCCAACAGCGCCTGCATCTCCTTATGGGCAAATAGTATGGCTGAAAGAAGGTCTTCCTCTGACGCAAAGTTTGCCCCGCCCTCCACCATTACTACAGCATCCCTGGAGCCTGCCACGATCAGCTCTATATCACTCTCCGCTATCTCAGCGAATGTGGGATTGCATACGAGCTTGCCCGCTACCCTTGCAACCCTTACTCCGGCAATGGGACCGTTAAAGGGTATGTCCGACACTTCTATTGCTGCAGACGCGCCGAGTATTGCCAGGACGTCTGAGTTATTCTCCAGATCTGAAGAAAGGACAGTGGCAATTATCTGGGTCTCACACGCAAAACCTTCAGGGAACAGCGGTCTGAGCGGCCTGTCTATGAACCTTGATGTCAGGACCTCCTTTTCAGTAGGCCTTCCCTCTCTCTTGAAGAACCCCCCAGGTATCTTACCCGCAGAATAGGTCCTCTCAAGGTAGTCCACCGTCAGTGGAAAGAAGTCTATCCCCTCCCTCGGCGCCTTTGCCGCCACGGCTGTGACCATTACCATTGTATCGCCATACCTTACGATGACTGACCCGTCAGCCTGCTTAGCCATCTTCCCTGTCTCTATAGACAGGGGCTTACCGCTTAACTGAACCTCAACTTTATTTACCATGTTCTCCCACTTCCCTGAAATTTATTTTTACTGCAACACCTATCTTAAACCTAAAAAAAGCATTTAGCCACAGATTTACACGGACAACAGATAACAGACAACAGAATTAAGAAACATTCTGACTTCTGACATCTGTCATCTGAATTCTGGTTTTATCTGCGTGCATCTGCGGCCAATTGCAGAATTTAGGGTAAAACACAGAGCCACAGAGGTCACAGAGGAAGGCTTACCTTTAACATAACTCTGTGCGTATCTCAGTATCTCTGTGGTTAATTTTGACTAATGCAGTTTAAAGCGCTTATCCTCTCGCTCAGGATTGCTATCTGGACATCGGCAGAGCCGGTATCCCCGTCATGGGTCTTATACGACTCTATCAAATCTCTCTTTTTCTCAGTAGTTATTGCCATTTTCTCATCACCCCCTTTCTCTATAGTGTATTACTTCTACCATGTTCTCACAGCTATGTAAAGAAACAAAAAGCTTCTTTTAACCACAAAGCGCACAAAGGTCACGAAGAAAAAATAAATTTCAAGGCATTAACTCTGACGATCTCGTAAAAAGTCTTTTTTTGCTCGCAAAGGCGCAAAGTCGCAAAGATAAGCTCTTTAATTCCAATATGTTTTTCTCAGCGTCTCCGCGTCTCTGCGGTTAATTTTGACTTTTTACGAATGAATCAACTTTGTGTTCTTTGTGTCCTTTGTGGTAAATACATCAGAATCAGGGGTTAAAAACCCTCAGCAGATCCAACCTTTTTCCTGCCCCCTCTTCAGCAACAGCAACCAGTTGTTTGCCGCAAGTAATCATGAACTTGCCTGGGACAGGCCCTCCAAGACCGACATCTCCTGCTGTAAGCTCCTTCCCCATCCTTATCATCTCAGCCTTTAACGGATCTACCATTACCTCTGGAAAGGAAAGGGCATCTTTAAGCGCTATGACCCGTTCAACCCAATTACTTCCCATCCCATTAAGTCTGTCCAACGGGACGGCCTTATCTGCGCCAAACCTTCCGCTCCTGGTCCTTCTTAATAACTTCAGATGTCCGCCGCCGCAACCGACTTTCATGCCTATGTCCCGCGCAAGGCCCCTGACATAAGTACCGCTTGAACATCTGACGGTAAATGAGAGGTCGGGAAGGTCTAAGCTGCGGAGGGCAATCTCGTATATCTCGATCTCTCTCGGCGGGATATCTACCTCGATCCCTTTTCTTGCCAGCTTATAAAGAGGGACGCCGTCCCTTTTTATCGCCGAGTATATTGGAGGGATCTGGCTCTGTCTGCCTACAAATGAGGCCAGTGTCCTTTCCATCTCTTCGTACCCGATGGCGGGACACCGGGTCTCTCTCAAAATCCTGCCGTCCCTGTCAAGGGTATCAGTCTCAACGCCGAGCCTGACTGTGGCCTCATATTCCTTCTCATCTATTTGCAGAAAAGGGAGGAGCTTTGTCCCCTGATTAATCCCAACTATCAAGACCCCTGTAGCAAAGGGGTCGAGGGTTCCCGCATGTCCGACCTTTCTTGTCCCGGCAATCCTTCTGACAGAGTCAACAACGTCATGGGATGTAACCCCTTCAGGCTTGTCAACCTTCCTCAGTTGCCTCTAAAAGATTTTTCTTTACCTCCGGCAGGCTTCCTTTAAGCAGACATCCCGCAGCATTAACATGCCCTCCTCCGTCATACCTTCCCGCAATCCTGGTAACATCCACCCGACCCTTGGAGCGGAGAGAGGCCTTGTACTTATCAGGTGATATCTCTCTGATAAACATTGCCACCTCCACACCCTTCAGAGACCTGGCATAATTGACAATTCCGTCTGTGTCCTCTGCCGTTGTCCCGGTAGCCTTGTACATCTCTTTTGATACCATTATGAAGCCGATCTTGCCGTCATAATGGGTGGTGAGGGTGTTTAATGCCATAGAGTGAAGCCTTATCCTTCCTTCAGGCTGGCTCTCATACAGGTTTTCAGCCACAACCCACGGCTCAACTCCTATATCCACCATCTCGCCTGCGATCCGGAATGCCTCCGGGTTTGAGTTTCCGTAATGTAAGGAGCCGGTATCCACAACAATGGTTGTGTAAATAGACAGGGCGATCTCCCTTGTTATCTCAATCTGCATGGTCTTGAGTATCCTGTAAATCATCGCCCCTGTGGCACAGGCATCAGGGTCAAGGAAAACCACATCTGCAAAATTGAGGTTCGTTGCATGGTGGTCTATATTAAGGAGTTTCTTGTAACCCTTGAAGGCATTGAACTTCTCGCCTAGCTGCTTCGGGGTGCCGCAGTCAACAACAATGGCAGCATCAAACTGATCGCCTGCCAAAAGTTCATATACTACCTCGCTTGAGCCAGGTAAAAATCTGACTATATCAGGGACGCTGTCATTGATGAATACAGTCGCCTTTTTCCCTATCGCCTTCAAACCGCCTGCAAGGGCAAGCGACGATCCTATGGCATCTCCATCAGGGTTTATATGGGATACAATCAGAAAGCTATCGTTACTCCTAAGTTCCTCGATTATTCTATCAATCATTTCTTCTCCAATATGAGGAAAGGATGAGGGATGAAGGCTGAAGGAAGAATCAGAAATGTTTTAATTCATCCCTTATCCTTCATCCCTTATCCTTCATCCCTTATCCTTTTTAATCGTCTCTTTCAAGAGCCTCTCTATCCTTTCTCCATACTCAAGGGAGTTGTCAAACCTGAAGTGCAGATTTGGGATATGCTTCAGGGCAAGCGCCTTTCTCAGCGTACTCCTTATAAATCCTGTAGAGCTTCTCAGGCCGTCTGCAGCCGCCTTTTTATCCTCATCGTTTCCAATCAGGCTGTAGTAGACCTTTGCCTCTTTGAGGTCATCACTGACCTCAACACCTGTGATGGTCACAAACCCAATCCTCGGGTCTTTAATCCCCTTTATAAGGAGCTGCGATATCTCGTGGTGGAGCAGATCTCCGACCCTGTCTTTTCTTTTGTATTCCATAATCTAAAGGAAAAGAATGAAGGACGAAGG
>JACQYJ010000118.1 GCA_016208525.1 Deltaproteobacteria bacterium
CAAGCATTAGAATCACCTTTTGGGTGAACTGCTCATAATGTTTAAATGTTTATTTGATAAGGTTTTGTCCGTATTTGTCCGTGGCCAACTGCCGTTTTTAGGTTTAATAGTCTTCAGGCACAAAAGTCAAGGGTGGTTCCTATTCTCCGGACCCCTATTCTCTGACTAACCGGACAAAGCTGATTTGGATGGAGAGTTGACCGTGATGAAATAACTTAGTCTTACATTAGTCGAATACACCGAACCCTCGATATTTGTTCAATGTCATAGACTTCGCGAACAGATATGAATCGTACCAGCATTTTCATCCTTGTCAAGCCCTAAGAACAGGATTTCAGCCTTACTAATATAGCCCAAAGCTTGTCCATACCTTTGTCCCACAAAAATTTGACTTTGGCACATCATCCATGAAAATATTTGTGCAACTTTTTTACACTAATTTAATTTGACATATGCACAATGATAATGTATGCTCCATAGGTACTGTCAAAAGTTTTATGAAACCTAAATCCTGCAATCGAACCACAGAGCACACTGAGAAAACCCTTTAATGCCAAAAGAAAAACCTTGTGAGCCTCTTGCAAATGTCCCCTTTTGTGTCATTCCGAACGTAAGACGTAAGACGTAAGACGTAAGACGTAAGACGTGAGACGTGAGACGTAGGGGCGGCCCTGTGTGGCCGCCCATTTAAGGGTCCCATTGGTCGAAATGGCAAAACTGCGTTTATTAGAGTTTTGCAAGAGGCTCCTGTTTTAAATCTTCTCTCTGTGCGCTCAAAAGATGACTTTTAAAAACACATAATTTTTAAATCTAAAGCATGAGAACACAGAGAAGAGGGAGCAAAACGATCTGTAACTCTCTGATATTAAAGCTGTTCTCTGTGTTCTCTGTGGTTAGATTTTGACAATACGGCTCCATATGAGAGGGGGTAGAAATGAGAGCAACTGTTACGCTTGACAAGGAGATGTTGGATGAACTCGTTCAGGAAACTGGGGTTAAAAGCGCAGCTTCAGCAGTAAGGGAAGCCATATCAGAATATCTGAAACACAGGAAGATCGAGAAGATTAAGGCCATGAAGGGGAAGCTGAAATTTGATAAAACGGCTGAAGACCTCAGGCACTATGAAAGATAGAGTTCTTATAGATACCTCCGCCTGGATAGACTATTTTCAGGATACATTGTCCTGCGGTTCGGAACTGATGGATGAGATCCTTTCCCATAGAGATGTTTACGTTCCCAAGGTCGTAATTGCCGAACTCATTCAGGGCGCCAGGTCCGAAAAGGAAATAGGCGTAATAAAAGAGTTCGTTGAGGCCTTTACGATAGTAGAAGAAGGAAAAGAAACCTGGTATAAGGCGGGAAAGCTCTCGTATGATTTGAAGAAAAAGGGGAAAACCATAAACCTCACGGATTGCTACATCGCCGTTATTGCCAGAGAGCACAATTGTTCAATCCTGACCCTGGACAAACACTTCAAAGAGATACAGAAGCACGATGGACTGAGACTAATCCTTTAATGGTCGCTGTCCCGGTTTTTTCTTGGTTTTTTTCCTGTGGTTCGATTGCAGGATTTAGGTTTAATTTTTGGTAACTATTCAGGTTGTAGGGCGAATATGCCAGGAATTTAATCAAAACCCAATTTTCTCGCAAAGGCGCAAAGACGCAAAGAAAGGATGAATATAGAAAAAGCAGTTAACCATGGATATTACAGAGAAAAACAACTTTTATAAAAAGTATTGCTTGATTTTCTTTGCGTTCTTTGCGGCTTTGCGTGAGACAGACCTGAGTAGTTACAATTTTTGTTTATAAAGGGGAAAGAAATTGAGTAAGGAGCTTGAAAGGGCGGTGGAGTGCCGCAGGACATTTGCCATAATAAGCCACCCGGACGCAGGAAAGACCACCATGACTGAGAAGCTCCTCCTCTTCGGGGGGGCCATTCAGATGGCGGGGTCTGTCAAGGCCAAAAAAGCGACGAGGCACGCCACATCGGACTGGATGGAGATAGAGAAGCAGAGGGGGATATCGGTTACATCGTCTGTTATGAAGTTCAACTACGGAAGCAGGGAGATCAACCTCCTCGATACGCCGGGGCACCAGGACTTCAGCGAGGACACATACAGGACGCTTACAGCCGTTGACAGCGTCCTTATGATAATAGACTCTGCCAAAGGGGTGGAATCCCAGACAAAGAAGCTACTTGAGGTATGCAGGCTGAGGAACACCCCGATAATGACCTTCATAAACAAGCTGGACAGGGAGGGCCGGGAACCCCTTGACCTACTGGACGATATAGAGAAGAACCTCGGTATAGATTGCTGTCCCATGACCTGGCCCATCGGGATGGGAAAGAGGTTCAGGGGGACTTATAACCTCTACCGTCAGGAGTTGCGCCTGTTTAGCGGAAGCCACGGCGAAAGGGTTACGGAAGGGATTGTAATAAAATCTCTTTCAGATCCAAAGCTGGATGAAATTCTGGAAAGCCAGGCTGATGAACTGAGAGACGAGATAGCCCTGCTCGAAGGGGCGTCCCACCCCTTTGATGCTGAAAGGTACCTCAGAGGTGTGCAGACACCTGTCTTCTTCGGTAGCGCAGTAAACAACTTCGGGGTAAAGGAGCTCCTCGACACATTCACTGAGCTGGCCCCCGCGCCTAAACCGAGGGAGACAACCACCAGGGTCGTTGATCCCACAGAAGAAAAGTTGACCGGTTTTGTCTTCAAGATTCAGGCCAATATGGACCCTGCGCACCGCGACAGGATCGCATTCTTCAGGATATGCTCCGGGAAGTATACAAGGGGGATGAAGGTACGGCATGTCAGGCTTGGTCGCGACATCCAGATAAACAACGCCACTGTGTTCATGGCCCAGGACAGGCAGACAGCAGAGGAGGCTTATCCTGGAGATATAATAGGAATACACAGCCACGGGACCATAAAGATAGGGGATGCATTCACTGAGGGTGAAAACCTGAAGTTTACAGGTATCCCGAACTTTGCCCCTGAGCTGTTCAGAAGGGCGAGGCTGCTTGACCCTATGAAGTCCAAGTCGCTGCATAAGGGGCTTCAGCAGCTTGCAGAGGAAGGCGCCGCCCAGCTTTTCAGGACTGTTGTAGGCACAGATTACATCATCGGTGTCGTTGGTTCATTGCAGTTTGAAGTCCTGATACACCGCCTCGCCACAGAATACAGCGTAAAGGCAACGTTCGAGCCTGTAAACTATGCCACGGCCCGCTGGATCGAGTGCGACGACAAAAAACGCCTTGAAGAATTTGAAAGCAGGGAGAAGGGGAACCTGGCGAGAGATCTTGACGACAACCTGGTCTATCTTGCATCAAGCGAATGGAACCTGAAGTTTGTCATTGAGAAATGGCCTGGAGTAAGGTTTGAGATGATCAAGGAGCATGCATGATCACACAAATCAGGTAGATAGACTGAAGGCTTCAGTCTTCAGCCTGAACACCTGAGTCGTTACCTTTACGCTTCTTTTATTCCGACTACCCTATTATATAATTGGCTGAGGAAGTCAACGGAAAGGGTTTGAGGTTCTTAGTGGACTCCATGCTTTTGGATGCAGCATTAGTCCCGCCTCTCGAAGATGCCGATGACCAAAATCATGAGACAATAACCAGGTTAAATATATGCTATAATTCAGTTCAGTTATGGAGAGCAAACGCTACAACGCCTTTTCTGAGGAACTTAAGAGTGTCTTTGGATGCAGGGTACACAGGATATCTATTGACGCCGGGTTCACCTGCCCGAACAGGGACGGCGCCATTGGGACTGGTGGGTGCATATACTGCGGCGGCAGGGGGTCAGGGTCATTCGGGATCGCTCGCGGGCTCTCGGTTGCCGGACAGATCGAAGACGGGAAAGAGATCATGGTGCGTAAATACAAGGCTAAGAAGTTTATTGCTTACTTCCAGGCCTATTCCAACACATACGAATCTGCTGAGCGTCTAAAGGGGTTTTACAATGAGGCGCTTTCTGTAAAAGATGTTGCCGGGCTCATAGTTGCAACACGTCCTGATTGCCTTCCGCCTGAGATATTGGACCTGATGGAAGAATATTCCTGTAAAACCTATTTCTGGTTGGAGCTGGGCCTGCAATCTGTGCATGATAGAACACTGCGTTTTATAAACAGGGGGCATGGCTTCGCAACATTTACTGATGCTGTAACGAGGTGCCGGGAAAGGGGAATAATGGTTTCCGCCCACGTTATCCTTGGCCTGCCTGGGGAAAGCAGGGACGATATGCTTGCTTCAGCCTATGTAATAAACGATATGGGGATAGAAGGAATAAAACTCCATCTTCTGCATGTCATGAAGGATACCGCTCTGGCGGAGATGTATGAAAAAGGTGAAGTCAGGGCCATGGAGAGAGATGAATACGTAGAACTGGTCTGCGACTATCTCGAAAGGCTAAGACCTGAGGTCTTTGTGCAGCGGATGACAGGTGACGGAGGGCGCGATTATCTCATTGCGCCTCTCTGGTCTTTGAAAAAATGGGAGGTATTGAATGCCATAGATAAGGAGTTGGAAAGGAGGGGCAGCTTTCAGGGCAGTAACTACTCAGGTGGATAGTCTGTAGGTATTTAGGTGGATAGGGAGAGAAAAACATGCTGATTCACACAAGGCTCAGAGATTCCTTCTTTGCGCAGTCCTGATAGACTACAGTCTAAACAACCTGAGTAGTTACATTATTTCAGCAATTCCAAAAGCCTTTCACCAAACTTCATAGCGGCCGTCGGGCCGCAGCCTGTGATCAGTTTCCCGTCAACCTCAACATCTTCGCCTGTATAAACGGCTCCGCCTCTATTAAGGCTTTCCAGGCCACTCGGAAAAACGGTGGCCCTTTTACCTTTTAAAAGTCCCGCATTTGCAAGAATTACAGGTGCAATACATATTGCGCCGTATACCTTCCCCTTTTGAGCCGCATCGGCGGCAAGCCTATGGGCCACAGGGTCATGGAAATACTGTTCAGCGCCGCCGCCGCCGATAAAGATCAATGCGTCAAGCTCGTCTGTATCTATCGAATCAATAAGTATATCAGGCCTGACCTTAAGGCCCAGCTTGCCTGTAGCCTCACCTGTGGTTGTAGAAGCAGTAACAACCTTTACCCCTGCCTTGCTAAGGATATCCTTCGGCGCCTGATACTCCTCATCCCTGAAAATCTTCTCTGCAATAACCAGGACTACAGTCTTCATGAAATCATCTCCTTTGGTTCTTTCTCAATTTCAAGTGGGTAAAACCCCACCCTTTGATAGGAATTATCTGTTTACTCTCCCCTCCCTTGATGGGAGTACCCAAGGGGCATAAAGGGATTAAGGGGAGGGTGAATACTTCATTATTCCAAAACCTGAGAACCTTGAAACCCTGACTTTTAAACCTCGCAGGTTGGGTTAGCAGCTTCATCGCATAACCAAACGGTTTTGCCGGCGCCACCTTTTTTGTTGGGTTACGGCAAAAAGACGCCTAACCCAACCTACTGATCGGTCCCGTCGCTGGGACCATCGTCTGCAATGATGACCTCAAAGTCTCGAATCGTCCGGAGTTCAAGGGCAGCTAAAAGTAATTCAAGCGTTGGCCGCTGGTTGTAGCTTGTGATAATTATGGATGCTTTTGGATGGGCGCTCATTATTTTACCTAAATCCTGCAATCGAACAACAGAGCACACAGAGGAAACCCTTTAATACCAAAAGAAAAACCTTCTGAGCCTCTTGCAAAAGTCCTTAACCACAGAGGACACCGAGAAAAGATGAGAGGCACAGAGGACAAAATTATAATACCTCTGTGTTTCTCTGATTAATCTCTGTGAACTGGTTTA
>JACQYJ010000063.1 GCA_016208525.1 Deltaproteobacteria bacterium
AACGTAAAACATTATCCGGACGAAAGGCTGCATTATAAAATCCGTCAAGGGTGAGCATGTAGATTCTGGCCGGATGGATAAGAAGGT
This sequence comes from Deltaproteobacteria bacterium, assembly GCA_016208525.1. Lineage (GTDB taxonomy): Bacteria > Desulfobacterota > JAENJC01 > JAENJC01 > JAENJC01 > JAENJC01. Next base: position 88 of record JACQYJ010000063.1, read on the forward strand.
TGTGGCATTGCCCTGGAGGCTTATTGCCGGATAGGATATTAAGATGGGAAAAACAGTTCTCCTCAAACTCCTTGATCTGCTCCTTGGGACGCCGTTAGTTCATGCAGCAAGGCTCATTGTGCCGAGGAAAAATGTTTCAGAGATTCACAAAATCCTCTTCATCCGCCCAGGCGGCATTGGAGACGCCGTTCTTCTTATCCCTGCAATAAAAGCCATTAAACAAAAATACCCCGAAGCCCAGATTGACATACTTGCGGAAAAAAGGAACTGCGGCGTGTTTTCGATCTGCCCGGAGGTCAGGGATATAAATCTGTATGACAGGCCAAAGGAGCTTTGGAAGGTTATTCGAAATGGGTACGATATTGTTATTGACACCGAGCAGTGGCACAGGCTGTCTGCTGTAGTTGCGAGGCTTACAAAAGCGTCTGTTTGTGCAGGTTTTGGCGCCAACGAGCGGGGAAAGCTATTTACGCACCGTGTTCCCTATTCCCATGACGATTATGAGGCGGATAGTTTTCTTCATCTTATTGAGCCGGTTGCCGGCAAGGTTGTTTTTGATCCTGACAGGCCATTTCTGTCTGTTCCTTCCGGTCTTACTGGTAAAGTCAGCTCTCATCTGATGCAGTTGTCAGGGAGGAAAATAGTCGCCATATTCCCAGGCGGCAGCATCCCTGAGAAGCGTTGGGGGGCGGAGAGATTCCATAAGGTGGCGATGGAACTGGCGGGAAAGGGTTATGGAATAGTTGTGATTGGCGGTAAAGAGGATGTGGCGGAGGGGGAAGCTATCTCAGAATGCATTCCGGTGGTCATTAACCTATGCGGCAGACTTTCCCTGTCGGAGACCGCGGCGGTTTTAAAGGAGGCTGCACTGTTGATAACCGGGGATTCGGGCATGATGCACATTGCCTATGGGCTTGGAACCAGGACCCTGGCCCTTTTTGGCCCTGGTATTGAAAAGAAATGGGCGCCAAGGGGGAGGGATAGTGTTGTTATGAATAAAGGCCTTGATTGTAGCCCGTGTACAGTATTTGGTTATACCCCTGGATGCAAGAGGCGTGCAGAGTGTATGAGGTTGATTACTGTGGAAGAGGTCTGCGGGAAGGCGATAGAGTTACTGAAAAAAAATTTCCAGTATGTCAACCCAAGACAGTCAATATTGTAGATACTACTTTCTTGATCTCTTCCTCTGTCAATTCCGGGAATATCGGAAGTGAAAGGACCTCATTGGATACCTTCTCCGTTACTGGGAGGGAAAGCCCCTGGTAATCATTTTTATAGACATCCTGCTTGTGCAGAGGAACCGGATAGTATATGGCTGAGGCAATACCCTCTTTAGCAAGGGCCTCTATTATCCTTTCCCTGCCGCTGGTCTTCACTGTGTACTGATGATAGACGTGCATCCCGTTGTCATCTTCGAAAGGCGGAGTTATACCGGTTCCTTCAAACATCTTTGAATAGAGGTGGGCGTTCCTGTTCCTCAGTTCATTGAACCGCTTCATCCTCTTAAGCTTGACCCTGAGGATGGCCGCCTGTATCTCATCCAGCCTGGAGTTGTATCCGATTACGGAATGATAGTAACGGACCTTGCTCCCGTGGTTCCTGAGCGCCTTCACCTTCTCCGCCATTTCAGTATCGTTTGTAGTCACCATCCCGCCGTCGCCGTAGCAGCCAAGGTTCTTGCTCGGAAAGAAGGAGTAGCAGCCGAATTCGCCGAAGCCGCCCGTCATCTTACCCTTATAGTCTCCACCGAAAGACTGGGCGCAGTCTTCTATAACCTTCAGCTTATGCTTCTTTGCAATGGCCATTATGGGGTCCATGTCAGCGGCCTGACCGTAGAGATGCACAGGGATGATTGCCTTTATACGTGAGCCGTGAGCCGTGAACCGTGAACTGATATATTCCTCAACCTTAATTGGGTCTATATTGAAGGTCTTTGGGTCTATGTCCACGAACACCGGCTTTGCGCCGACATAGCTGATCGCCTCCGCTGTTGCAATGAAGGTAAAGGGCGTTGTTATGACCTCATCTCCTTCTCCTATGCCGAGGGCCTTCAGAGAAAGGTGGAGCGCATCTGTGCCTGATGCAACGCCTATAGCCTCTTTCACTCCATGATATTTCTTAACATTCTCTTCCAGCTCCAAAACCCTTTTGCCGAGTACATACTGTGAGCCTTCGAGTATCTCATTTAAGATAGATAGGACTTCGTCTTTAATGTCGAGATACTGCTTTTTTAAATCAATCATCGGTTTCATTTCTTTATCTTTTCTCCTATCTGAAGTGCAACTTTTAATGGATCCCTTCCTTCAACCGCAGAAACAAGAGGCCTGCTTCTTGAAATTACGCATTCAGCAAAGCTCTTCAGCTCCTCCTTAAGAGGCTCTTTTTTCTCTATGCTTATGGATTCATGAAGTATTTCATTTCCCTTCTTAAAAAACTTCTTTATCTCCATATTCTGATAATCCACAAGCAGGTACAAGTCCTTCTGAAAGATTCTAAGCTTCCTCGATTTTTCAGAAGAAATCCTGCTCGCC
>JACQYJ010000119.1 GCA_016208525.1 Deltaproteobacteria bacterium
GATGTATCCCTGCCTCTTTTGCCATTGCATCACCCTTGACACCTGCATCAATAAGCTCTTTTACCTTCCATACAAGCCTGAGGTGCCTGGTTACCATGTAAAGGATATAGACTCCATTCTCACCGTTATCCAGGAGGTCTCCAAGCGCCTTTACGGCCTTCCCTGCGTCCTTTCCTCCAACTGCGTCGGTAAGGTCGAATATCGATTTAAGCTTGCTCTTAGTCGAAACTGCCTCCAAATCCTGTACAGTGATCTCCTTCCTGTCTCCAGAATACAACGCCACCTTTTCCAACTCGTTCTTAAGCCTCAGGAGGTCTGAACCTATCGCCTCCACAAGATACTGGGCAGCGTCAGGCGCAATCTTCTTTCCCCTGGACTCGGCCTCTTTCCTTATCCACTGGGGGAGCATGTTTTCATACATTGGAGCAAACTGGATTGTGGAGCCTTTCAATCCCTGAAAGAAACCTTTTCTCATGTCCGCCTTATCGGCTATAAGGATCAGGCATGTATAGGGTGAAGGGTCTTTCAGATACCTCCCAAGCTTCTCAAGTTCTGCGGCTGAAAATCTGTCTATCTCCTTGACAACCACAAGCCGCCTCGCAGCCATCATAGGCATGGACTGGGCCACTTCAATTACGGTCTCAGCCGCTGCCTCTGACCCCTGAAACAGGTTGTAGTTAAAGCATCTGGTCGCAGGCTCCACAACCAGGGCCTCTACCTTTTTCAAGGCCTCTTCCATCAGGAGCTTTTCGCTCCCGCAGAAGAAATAGACCGGAAGCACCTTTCCTTTTTCGAGCTCTTTTAATATTTTTTCAGGTTTCATTTCAGGTTTCATTTTTAGTAAGTTCCCAGTGGTCAGTGGTCAGTGGGCGGTATTTCAGCATTTAACTGACAACCGACCACCGAACACCGACAACTGTTTTATGGTTCTTTCTCATTTCAAGTGGGTAATCACCTTAAGTTCCCCCTCCCTTGACGGGAGGGGAAATACTCTACCCACTCAAAATGAGAAAGAGCCCTTTTTATAGGATTATTGAGTTTGTCTATTAATATCAAAACCTCTCCCTGTGCCCTCTATAGGTTGATAGTGAATCGGGGGGGCCAGTTGACTCATTGATAAATGTTACAGGGAGTTAATCAAAAATAATAGTATCAAGGTTTAGATTCATAGCAAAGCTTATATATCCTTTCAAGCCTAGGCTCTATAGCCCTTCTCAATTCAAAAGGGTTAAGGGTTTGTAGTTGCTTTGTAAGAGCGGCTTTAGTCTTTTCAGAGACGTGTTGAGAGTCCATAACCCTCTGATAAGGTATTTTAGGGTCATCATAACGCTTTAAGGTCTTTGAGGCAATCCTTTCTTTTGACAGGGGTGTGATCGCTCCTTGACAATTCAAAATAATGAGTTAAACTAATCCTATTGTAAGGTAAACATAATCCCGAGGTGTATATGACATTTACCGTTTCTCTGGCAGAACTTTCCGTATTTATAATAGCGATTGCCTTTTTGATATTGGTAGTATCCGCCATACCTGCCTTGATACAGCTTCGGCAGACCGGTAAGGCGCTGCAGGAGTTTTCAGAGGAGGGAAAGAGGTTCCTTTCGGACCTCAAGGAGATTACGCACAGGGTAAACGGCCAGGTAAGTGATATGGAGGAGGCCGTAAAGAAGTTGAGAGATGTGACCTTAAAGGCAACAGGGGTTGCAGAGGTTGTTATAGACGCTATTAAAGGGCCTGTAGTAAAGATTGCCGGTGTAATGGCAGGTTTAACGTTCGGATTAAAACATTTCAGAAAGGGGGGAAAAGAAAATGTGCGGGAATAACCATTCAGGAGGGACGAACACCGTATTAGGCTTTTTGCTTGGAGGCGCGATTGGGGCTGGCCTTGCCCTGTTGTATGCGCCTACATCAGGGGAAGAAACAAGGAGGCGTATAAGAGAGGGGGCAGAGAAGACGAAGGTGCAGACAAAAGAAGGATATGAGGCAGCTCTGGAAGAAATCGAAGAGCGTCTCGAAGCCATCAAAAACTCTGTGCAGGAAAAGAAGGACGAGGTAAGGATAGCTTATGAGGCAGGGAAAGCGGCATACCAGAAGGAAAAGGCAAAGCATCAAGGCTCTTAAGGATTAATCGATCCGGGGAGGTGGATCATCCCGCCTCCCTACTCTTTTCTTTATCAAAAATTCCATTTTATCTTCTATCATTTTAACCAGTCCTTTTAAAAAGTGATCCCCGAATAGATTCTACTTAAAAACTGCAAACCACAGAGACCACAGAGATAAATTTTGAGTATAAAAACCTTTTAAAACCCTTTTCTTCTCTGAGAGAAAAGATTTAAAACAGGGGTTTTCCTTTTGTATTAAAGGGTTTCCTCCGTTGCTCTGTGGTTCGATTACAGGATTTAGGTTCTATTTATCGTGGCAAAGTGCGCAGGAATAGCTTAAAATCAGAGCCATGCAGATATCAGTTCAAAACATCGTTCTCTTAAGCCTTACATGGTTGCTCTATTTCACCGTTCATTCGGGGTTGGCATCTCTTTCAGCTAAGAGGTTTGTTGCCGCAAAGTGGCCAGATTTTATGCCTTATTACAGGCTTATCTTCAACGCCATCTCATTACTGATGCTGATCCCGCCCCTGTGGTTCTCCCATTCATTAGACGGGCCTATGTTGTGGAAATGGGATGGGGCATGGTTTTTTGTCGCAAACGCCCTTGCTATCATTGCTGCCATCGGCTTTTACTGGTCACTGAACTATTATGACAGCAGTGCGTTTGCCGGTCTCAGGCAGTTGCGCGAGGGGGCAAAGGGAGTGGAGGAGCAGGAGCATTTTGTTATCTCCCCTCTTCACAGGTTTGTGAGGCATCCATGGTATTTTTTGGGGATGGTGATCATATGGACAAGGGACATGAACTCGGCGTTCCTCGTCACTGCCGTTGCAGTAAGCATCTATTTTATTATCGGATCTAAGTTGGAAGAGCGGAAGTTGATTGTTTACTATGGTGAGGTCTACAGACTCTATATGGAAAGAGTATCCGGCCTGTTTCCTCTCCCCTGGCGGTTTTTGAGCAGGAGGGAGGCCGAGGAGGTCATGGGAAAACACCGATTGTCAGATGGGACGTAGGGAAACGAGGCCCCTCATTTTCGCTTTAGGTGGGTATCCAGGAACCTCAATACCCTCTTCCTGTATTCATCCCCTGTCATATATACTGTTCCGCCATGAACTGCCCCTGGCACCAGCCACAGCTCCTTCGGCTCTCTTGCAGCGGCAAAGAGCCTCATTGCGTCTGAGGATGGCATCTGTTCGTCTTCGCCTCCCCCAATGATCATTATTGCCGCGGGTGAAAGCCGGTGAATCTTATTTATAGGCTCTATTTCGTCGGCGTCTACCCGGAAATAAAGTTCGTACATCCATACCATCGGTTTCAGGAAAATGGATGATGGCAAGAAAGAACCCTTAAAAAGCCTCTCCCCCTGCTCTTTCAGGGCTGTGAAAGAGGAGTCTGCTATCACTGCCTTAATATCACTGGTCTCTGCGGCGGTGAGGACGGCGACTGCCCCGCCCATGGAAAATCCATATACAGCAATCCATTCCGCATCTACATCCTTCCTTTCCTTCACATATCTTATGGCTCCAAGGATGTCTTTCTGCTCCAGATACCCGAATGACGAGGCAACTCTCTGGCTGTCTCCGTGTCCCCTGAAATCGAATAAAAGCACATTATATCCACCCCGGCTCAATCCTGCCGCAAGCTCAGTAAAATCTGACCTGTTGGCCCCAAGGCCGTGGCATACTATAACAGTCGGAAGCCCTCCCTTTCCATTGCCTTTTATGAACCATCCCTTTAATCTAATACCATCCGATGTATCGAACTGCGCCTCTTCATAGGTGATACCAAACTCTGATGGAGGGATGTACAACGAATAGCGTTGGGGATGGGAGTTCATATAAAGGATGAATATATCCAGGGAAACTATAATCAGGACAATGTATAATATGGCTCTGAATATGATCATACTGATTACGCCCCCTGTGTCATGCTGTCTGATATATAGATAATATCCATCCTTTTACGGACCTACAAGTAATTATACTCATTTATACTCATCTGTGATATAATGTTTTTTATTAAAAGGGGGCGTAACGGCTTCGACGGGGGTAAATGAGGTAAAAGGTTGCATGCCGAGGAGCTGCCGGCCTCGTTAAAAAGGCAGAAAAAACACAAACGCAAACGACGTAGAATACACCTTAGCTGCTTAGTCAGCTAACACCCTGAGTCCCTCTCCTGCGTGGGGCAAAAGGGTGACAACAGAGCAGGATAGCCGATTCCCGACGCTCATAGGAAAGAGGCGAAACCTTTTGAGACCGCCTTTAAGAATCCTGCCTCTGGGAGTCTTGAAGGTTAAATAAATCAAAGGCTAAGCATGTAGTAATCTTCTGCTGAAGATCTTCGGACGTGGGTTCGACTCCCACCGCCTCCACCAACAAAATATGGATTACAAAGAACATCTAAAAGAAAAATTGAAAGACCCTGACTTCAAGAAAGAATATGAGGCCGTCGAAAACTATTATGATACCTTTGATGTTAACAAGAAGGTCAAAGAAGGGCTTAATGAGGTCAAGTTTATGAGAGAAGGGAAGATAAAGCCAAAGACGCTCAAAGGGTTCCTCAGAAAGCTATAACATCACACGAGAGCAATCAGCCAGCGAATGATTTTTTAAATGCATACGTTCGCTGATGATTTCAGAAGCTATCTTCCATGATCTGCTTAATATATAATCTTGATTCATTCGTAAAAAGTCTTTTCTGTGGTTCGACAAGCTCACCACGAACGGAATAAAGTCAATGATTTCAACCAGACCACCGTTCGCCCTGAGCTTGTCGAAGGGTGATTTGGGACTTTTTACGAGTGCATCATCGGAAATCTGTTGAAAAAATGGCTCTCATCTGTTAACTTCTTATGCGCAACCTACATGTCTAACTATTCAATAATAATAAAAGGAGTTATCCCTTGACCCACGATCTGCTCGTACTGTTTTTCTCTTTACTCGTTATTATTGTGGCTGCCGAGATATTCACCAACGCCATTGAATCCCTTGGCGCAAAGCTCAAGTTCTCTGAAGGGGTGACAGGGAGCATTTTTGCAGCAGTTGGGACGGCCCTTCCGGAGACTATGGTCCCGCTGGTTGCCATATTTGCAGGGAACTCGGCCCATGTCAGCGAGGAAGTCGGTGTTGGCGCCATCCTTGGCGCTCCATTCATGCTTTCTACCCTGGCCATGTTCCTGGTGGGCGGCGCAGCTCTCTTGTTTAAAAACAGGCGAGGCAAAGCCTCCATTGAACCTGAACCTACCGGATACAAGCGTGACCTGGAGTTTTTCTTATTTGTCTTTTCCCTGGCCTTCTTTGTCGCCTTTACCCCATCGGACTGGCGTATATTGAGGGTGTTTGTTGCCATTGTCCTTGTCCTTGCATATTTCTACTATGTTATGGAAACCATAGAGGCCGGCGAGGCGCTTGCTAAAGAGGGGCATGCTACAGAGGAGAGTAAAAACCTTTATCTTTCCGCCATATTCAAGGACCACATGTTCTTTGTGGTGGTCCAGCTATTTATTGCCCTGGCCCTCATCATTGCAGGGGCAAAGGGTTTTGTGGGCGGGGTTGAACACCTGGCAGAGCTGCTGCAAATCCCGGTCATCGCCCTTTCCCTACTTATTGTCCCGATCGCCACAGAACTCCCTGAGAAGGTCAACAGCATCCTGTGGATAAGGCAGGGAAAGGACACTATGGCCATCGGTAATATTACAGGCGCCATGGTGTTCCAGGGGAGCATACTCCCTGCCATAGGTATATTCCTTACCCCATGGACACTTAATCTTACCGTCACGGCAAGCAGTGTTATTACACTTCTGGCTGCTGTGTGGCTGTATATTTTCGCCGCCAGAAAGATACGGATGACACCGCTAAAACTAATTATCAACGGAATCCTTTATGTGACGTTCGTTACTATTGTCCTGATGAATATTTAATTTGTAGGGGCGCCCCTGTGTGGCCACCCAAGGGCAACCACGCAGGGCTGCCGCTACCTATTTTCAGGAGGGTTCATGACTGATATTTACGATGTAATCATTATCGGCGGAGGACCGGCAGGGCTCACAGCAGGCATCTACTGCGCCAGGGCCAGGTTCAAAACCTTGATGCTCGAAAAGCTGATCGCAGGCGGGCAGGTGATGACCGCCTTCATGATAGATAACTACCCAGGGTTTCCGGATGGCATCCAGGGGCCTGACCTCATGGAGAAATTCATCGAGCAGGGGAAGAGGTTCGGCCTGGAGACAGACAGCGGCACAGTTGAAAAGATATCAGTCGAAGGCGATATAAAGCTGGTCCACCTTGAGGACAGGGTCATAAAGTGCAAAGCTGTGATAATAGCTTCAGGCGCTGCACCCATCAAGCTGAACGTCCCGGGGGAAGGACTGTATGTCGGGCGAGGGGTCTCTTACTGCGCAACATGCGATGGGGCATTCTTCAGGAACCAGGATGTCGCCGTAATCGGAGGAGGCAATTCAGCCCTATCAGAGGCCTTCTTCCTGACCAGGTTTGCAAGCAGGGTACATATAATCCACAGACGAGACAAGCTCAGGGCTGATGCCATTGTCCAGGAGGAGGCCCATGCCAATCCGAAGATATCTTTCATCCTGGACACTGTGGTTGACGCCATAGAAGGCGATGAAACAGGGATGACCAAGCTAAAGAGCAGGAATATAAAAAACGGCGCGACATCAGAACTTCCAGCCCAGGGGGTCTTCATATATGTGGGGATGCACCCGAATACCGAATTTTTAAAGGGTTTTGTTGAGCTTACTCCTGACGGGTACGTAGTTGCAGACGAGGAGGGGAGGAGTTCTATCCCGGGAATATTGGCCGCAGGGGATGTGAGGAATAAGCAGTTGAGGCAGATCGCAACAGCAGTGGGAGACGGGGCTGCGGTGTCATTTACAGTGGAGAAGTATCTTAAATGAAGATAGGTGTTGTAGGCGCGGGAAGCTGGGGAACCACAATCGCGGATATGCTGGCCCTAAACGGCCATGACGTTACACTATGGGTCTACGAGGCAGACCTCTGCGAGAGGATGAGGAACAGGGGCGAGAATGATCTGTATCTGCCAGGGTTTGCCCTTTCAAAAAACATCAAATTCACGAACTCAATCGAAGATGCTGTGTCAGGAACGGAGATGGTGGTTTCCGCCGCCCCTGCCCAGGTGGTAAGAAGAGTTATTTCAAAGGCGGTCCCGTATATTTCTGCAAATGCCCTAATTGTCAGCCTCTCCAAAGGGATAGAGGAAGGGACCCTTATGCTGATGAGCGACCTCCTGAAAGAGGCGCTGCCCAATGGCCTGAATAAAAAACTCTGCTTTCTCTCAGGGCCAAGGGTATATACACATGACGACGTAACAGGTGTTGAACTCGGAGGCGCTGTAAAGAACGTCATAGCCATCGCAACGGGAATAGCCGATGGCCTTGGCTTTGGATACAACAGCAGGGCAGCCCTCATAACCAGGGGACTGGCAGAGATATCAAGGCTTGGGGCAAAGATGGGGGCGAATCCCCTTACCTTCTCAGGGCTGGCGGGACTCGGTGATCTGGTATTGACCTGCACAGGAGAGCTGTCGAGAAACAGGACCGTCGGTTACAAGATTGGAAAGGGGGCAACCCTTGAAGAGGTCACCGGAGGCATGAATATGGTGGCTGAAGGGGTTGCCACATCCAGGGCGGTCCACCAGCTCTCAAAAAAGATCGGCATAGAGATGCCGATAACAGAGCATGTCTATAAAATCCTCTATGAAGGGCTGCCGGCAAAGGATGCGGTGATAAATCTCATGTCTCGAGACCTCAAGCGAGAGGTAGAGTAACCTTTTCTTTACGCCTTCGCTTAGAAACGTCTACTTTTGGTGCGGCTTTGCGCGAGACAGGCCTGAGTAGTTACGTTCAAAGATGTATGCCTGTTTCAGGGGGAAAATCTACTTCTCCTCAACCCTCGGGAAGAGCGGCGCGGGTTTGCTCAGGGTTATCCCAGTCTTAAGGCCGCCCCATCCGGCATCTCCGATCTTGACCTCATCAAACAGGGTCGGGATGTTTAGCGCCTCCCACATCTTTGCCGCTGTATCGGGCATGAATGGAGAGATAAGGATGGCTGTGACCCTGAGCGATTCCAGGGTATTGTAAATGACGGTCTGAAGCCGCTCTTTTTTTGCCTCGTCCTTTGCCAGGGCCCAAGGGGCGTTGGTCTCAATATACTTATTGGCAAAGGAGACAAGGGACCATATATTGGTAAGGCCTCTCTGAAAGGCAACCTCTTTCATGGCCCCTTCAAGGCCGGACACGGCATCAATCGCAGTCCTTATCAGTTCTCTGTCTATCTCTTCCGAACTGCATGGCGCAGGAACGACTCCGTCAAAGTATTTTATGGTCATTGCTATTGTGCGGGAGAGGAGGTTCCCCAGGTCGTTGGCCAACTCCCCGTTTATCCTCCCTACCAGCGCTGTTGTGGAAAAGTCGCCGTCCAGGCCGAACGGAACCTCGCGAAGGAGGAAGTACCTGAACTGGGGGCCACCACGGACCCTCGGACCAATGGACGCTTTAGCCTCATCTTCTGAGGCTGGGACAGATGAGCGGGCCGTCCCGGATGCGGCCGAGCCTGGAGTCCTGCCTTTTTCTTTTTTCGATAGGCTTGTTGCCATCGCACAACAGAGCTTAAAGCAGCCCTCAACCTTTGCGCGACCTCTCGATAGGGCTTGCCCAGTTTTAGCAAGGCAATTGCCTGATGTCTGCGACGTTCCAACTGTTGTGCTGTTCCATAGGGTCTCATACCCTATAGTATAGTAAATTTTTATAAATGTATCCATTATTTAGTTCAATAAG
>JACQYJ010000098.1 GCA_016208525.1 Deltaproteobacteria bacterium
AGGGTTAAGGCGGCTTGCCAAAAAGTATCCCTCTCCTGAGGTAAACTCAATATTTGAAGACCTGGATGCAAATGCTCCAGACGAGGTCCGCCTTGATAAGATCAACCCTGCAAGGCGGGAATTGGACAAAATCATCATGGGTGACATCCTTGGCCTTACCGCAGATGAACAGCTTAAGGTCTACCGCGCTGTTGTTGACCTTGTGAAATCCAGGATAGAAAAGGCCAAGAGCGTTGACAAAAAGGGAAAGGTAAAGGAAGGCGTTGACGTCGAGCTTCTGACAAGGACGATAAAGGAGAAGCTTGGCGACAAGCTCTTAGGGCATTTCTACAGGGAGAAAATCCTCAGCCGGAAAAACCTCAAGACAATAAAATTCTCTCATTCCTCAAAAGAAATCCAGATTAAACATGACCTCTTCGGCTGGCGTCTTGCGTCCGGCAAAGACCACATAGACTGCAGGAGCGAGCCTGAGGCGGAGTATCTTAAGATATGGCTCGATTCCGGCCTTGAGGAGGTCAAGGTACCGAAAGACGATGACTACCTGGCAAAAATACTCCCTAAACTCAAAGCCATGAAAGAAAAAATGAATCAGATAATTTCCGACCACATCTCCTCTATTACAAACCAGAAGCTTCAGGATAAGATAATGCAAAGACTGCAAGGGGAGTTGTTTGAATAATACCTAAATCCTGCAATCGAACCACAGAGTACACAGAGAAAACCCTTTAATGCCGAAAGGGAAAAACCTGTTTTAAATCTTCTCTCCGTGCACTCAAAAGGTGAGTTATAAAAGCCCAGTAATTTTTAAAATCAACATCATGAGGACACGGAGAAGAAAAGGGGTTACAAAGGTTTTTATCCCCAAAAAATATCGAGTCGGAGATGCCCGTGACCTTGCATAAAGCCATGAGGTACAGCATGATGGCAGGTGGAAAAAGGATACGGCCTATCCTTTGTATCGCATCCTGCGAGGCTGTTGGCGGGAAGATTAAAAATGTCCTTCCTGTCGCATGCGCCCTGGAGATGGTACATACCTACTCTCTGATTCACGATGACCTTCCTGCCATGGATAACGATGACTTCAGGAGAGGTAGGCCCACGAGCCACAAGGTGTTTGGCGAGGCAGCGGCCATCCTTGCAGGGGATGCACTGCTGACAGAGGCCTTCGGCATTATGACGGACTTTAATCTGAGAAAGACCGTAAGAGCGGATGCCATCCTTGATGTAATCGGCGATCTTGCAAGGGCTTCCGGTTCCTTCGGCATGGTTGGCGGGCAGGTGGTAGATATGGAGTCGGAGGGTGTGGAGATAGACCTTCCAACCCTTGAGTACCTTCATACCCGCAAGACAGGCGCCCTTATCCTCGCATCGGTCAGGGGAGGGGCTAAAATTGGAGAAGGTGCTGATGAAGAGATAGAGGCGTTAACCAGGTATGGCGAGTGCCTCGGCCTTGCCTTCCAGATAGCGGACGATATCCTTGATATAGAAGGGGATCAGGATGAGATAGGGAAGGATGTGGGAAGCGACCTTGAGAAGAAGAAGGCGACCTACCCGTCTATCGTAGGCATGGCGGCGTCCAGGGAAAGGGCTTCAGAGCTGATTGATATGGCAATAGACTCCCTCAAAGGCTTTGATCAAAAAGCAGAGCCTTTGAGGGAGATAGCAAAATATGTGGTGGAAAGGAGGTCATAGGGGACTGTACCCTCAAGGGCATAAATCCCTATTTACGGGCGCAGCGCAGCGAATCCGTAGAATAGGGGCTGTCCCCTATGAAAATACTTTATCGCAGGAGGGAAAATGGATGATTTAAAACTATTTCTTGTGTATCACATGGGGGGCGGACCCTGCTGGCAGCTGAGGGTTGCAAAAAGCTCGGAGGATGCCCTCATGCAGTGTTTCGGCGCCAGGGATCACGCGAAGATTAAGGAAACCCAGCAGAGCTGCAGGGTGGAAGAGGTTACGGTGCCGGGGTATGAGATTGTGGTGAGGCCGAAGTCCTGATCGGGGACAGTCCCTATTCTACGACTTCGCTGCGCTGCGTCCGTAAATTGGGACAGTCCCCTCCTGTCCCTATTTTTTCGGCACTGCCTTAAGCTTCGCCTTTCCGTCTTCAATTACCACCTTGAAGTCAACGGCGCTGGCCTTGTACTTTTCCTTTATTATGGGTGTCTGCTTCTTTATCAGATCTGCCACTGCCTCAAACTTCGGGATACCCTCCCTGGTGTCCTGCCTGGCCTTAACATATTCATCATAAACCCTTTTTATACTATCTTCTTCAGAAGGGTTTGCAGTTGCCGGGCTTGCTGTGGGATGCACAGGCGGGGCAGGTTGCCTCTCTGCTTCATGCAGTTTCATCTTGAACTTGTCTCTAACGTACCGACCTTCTTCTATCTCCCTGATAGTCCTGTCCCAATAAGTCTTGTAGCTGCCAAACTTCAAGGTAGCCGTATTAAGCCTGAACTTCAGCCCGGTTTTTGTAATCGTTTGGCCGGTCAAAAGCCTGACCAGCTTTTCGACCTCCATCCTCAGCTTTTCCGGGGGGATCTTCTGATACCCCAAAAAATACTGCTCGTAGTCAGTCTTTAACTGGAGAAGTTTTTTTTCTAAGGCCGTTATGTCGTCAGCTAACGCCATGTCAGGTTATTTAGGCACCTTTTCCCAGTCTTTCAGAAACTTCTCTATCCCGATATCGGTGAGGGGGTGCTTTGCAAGCTGCTCTATTACAGAGTAAGGGATCGTTGCAACATGTGCGCCGATTAATGCGGCGTCAAGGATGCAGCG
>JACQYJ010000111.1 GCA_016208525.1 Deltaproteobacteria bacterium
AATCCGCCGACAGTCAGAAGACCTATAACCTCATTGTTCCTGTAGTTGTAGGGAAGGAGCATCTTGGCTACATACACCTGATCATGCGCCTTGATGATTTCAGGGGGCAGATCCGGGTTAACTACTTTCTGCGCCTGATGATCACGGGCATCATATTTGTTATAGGAATTGCAGCAGCCGTATATATGGCGAGAAGGTATATCAAACCGATTGAGCAGGTTGTGGCTGCCGCGGGGATGGTCGCTTCAGGAAACCTTGACCACCATCTCCCTGAAGGAAGGATGGATGAGATAGGGGAATTAACAACCAGCTTCAACAGTATGGTGGGAAGGCTCAGAGAAACCAGGGAGTTGGAGGAGCGCCTCAGGAAGGCCGAACATCTCTCAACAGTAGGCCAGCTTGCTTCAGGGATTGCCCACGAGATACGGAACCCCCTCAATCTTATCAGCCTGACCATAGACTATATCAATAAGCTGCTTGCCGATCCGAAGTCGGATGAAAGAGATGAGATAAGCAAGCGCCTGACGAATGTCAAGGAAGAGATCAGGAGGCTGAACGGAATGGTGGAGAATTTCCTTAACTTCGGGAAGCTTAAGAAGCCTGAACTGAGGCCGACATCGGTGAGCGACCTTGTAGATGAGGTCTGTGTTCTTTCCTCTTCGATGATGAAGGACAGGAAGGTCGAGCTCGAGATCAGCAGCGACAATCATATCCCGTTGTTGATGGTAGACCGGGAGCAGTTAAAATCATGCCTTCTGAATATTGTCATCAATGCCGTTCAGGCCATGCCGGACGGAGGCAGGATACGGCTGAACATAACGCAGGAGGGTGAGCCCGGCAATGAGCGAGACGTCAGGATATCACTTACAGATACCGGTCACGGCATTTCACCTGCCGAGCTGGAAAGGATCTTCGAGCCTTATTTCACGACAAAGGAGGCGGGGATCGGCCTTGGCCTTCCCCTGGCAAAAAACCTGGCAGAGGGGCACGGCGGAACAATAGAGGTAACCAGCACAGTAGGAGCCGGAACAGAGGTTACATTAAAACTTCCGATTATTGATGCACTCGCAAAAAGTCGGAATTCACCGCAAAGACGCAAAGAACGCAAAGTTAACATATTTATATTATAAAGATTTTCTTTGCGACCTTCGCGCCTTTGCGGTGAAAAAAGGTTTTTACGATTTTATCAATTATTAAAGAGAAGGGGTCATGAAGGAAAGCATACTTGTAGTTGATGATGAGAGGGGGCAGGCTGAGATCCTCAAGGCGATCCTCGAAAGGGAAGGATTCAACATCTCTCTTGCTTTTGACGGGAAAGCGGCCCTGGCCGTCTTTCTCAGGTCATCCCCTTCCCTTGTGCTCACAGACCTCAAGATGCCTGATATGAGCGGCCTGGAGTTGATGGACCAGATACTAAGGACATCTCCAGGCACACCGATCATCATCATGACAGCCCACGGGACCATTGACAGCGCGGTAGAGGCCATAAAGAAGGGGGGTTATGACTATCTGACCAAACCTCTTGAAACAGACAGACTCCTTCTAACAATAGAGCGCGGACTGGAAAGGGCTAAACTCCTCAGAGAGAACATCTCTCTACGGGAGGAGTTGGAGGAAAGGTTCAAGGTAGACAATATCATCGGTTCCCATGGGAAGATGCAGGAGATATTCAAGGTCATTAAAAAGGTGGCCCCGACCAACTCAACTGTCCTTATCCTCGGGGAGAGCGGCACAGGCAAAGAGATGGTTGCCAGGGCCATTCATTACAACAGTGCAAGGAAAGTAAGGCCTTTCAGGGCTATAAACTGCGCGGCTATACCCGACACCCTCCTTGAAAGCGAGCTTTTCGGTTACGAGAAGGGCGCATTCACAGGGGCGACGGCAAGGAAGGAAGGGCTTCTGGAACTGACAAACGGCGGGACCCTTTTCCTTGATGAAATTGGCGAACTCGGAATGAACATGCAGGCAAAACTCCTTCGCTTCCTCCAGGAAAAGGAGATAAGGAGGCTCGGCGGTAAGGAGGAAATAAAGGTTGATGTGAGGATAATAGCCGCTACAAACAGGGACCTTTCCGAGGCGATAAAGGAGAGGCGTTTCAGGGAAGACCTCTATTACCGGCTTAACGTTATTTCCATCTTCCTTCCGTCACTGAGAGAGAGGAAGACCGATATCCCTGAGCTCGTTGAATTTTTTCTCAAAAAGGTGAATGCACGAGAGGGGAGGAATGTAAAAAACATAACCCCGGAGGCGCTGAGCGCAATCATGCAGTTTTCCTGGCCCGGGAATGTCAGGCAATTAGAGTCGGTAATAGAGCGGGCCGTTATCCTTTGCGAAGGGGATGAGATAAAGAAAGACGACCTGCCGTTGGAGGTACACTTTCATCTCAATTTCGGAGGGGTGCTGGACCTGGAGATACCTAAGGAAGGGATAGACTTTGAAGAGCTTGAAAAGGGGATGATAATAAAGGCATTAAAAAACTCTCACGGAGTCATAGCAAAGGCATCCGGCCTTCTTGGCATGACATACAAGACCCTCCAGTACAGGATCGAGAAGTTCAGAATCAACAGGGAGGATTACATCAACTGAGCTTCCTCGGCGTCCTCAGCCAGTCCTTGTGAAAACCTCCCCAAGCCCTGAAGGTAAAGAAGTAGAACCAGGGAGATATGACAAAGGCCTTGATAAGGTATCTGTTTCCGACCTGGTCAAGAATGAGATGAAGCCCCATGCCGCATAAGACTCCGACGAGGATAGGGTTCGGGTATTTATAGACCAGAAAACTGTAGAGGGCGAATAACTCATAGGAGTGAAACATCAGGATAAGCTTGTTCCAACGCCCCTCATAGCACCATGATGTGAAACCTCTTATCGAAAAACGCTCCCCTCAAAATAGAAAGAAGTCTATTATGTGGTCTATATCCAGGAAAATGCCGACAATCAAGGCAGAAGAAGCTATTGCTACCGATGAAGCAGTTACATAGATGCCTGTTGCCAGGGCGACGGATGCAATTGTGTGGGCTGTTGTGTTCATAGTCAGTGGCCGGTGGCCGGTGGTCGGTGGTCAGTAATTGCCATGATTAACTCTTCTGCGGCTTTTTTTACGTCATTTGCTGCCATTACAGCGGAAATCATAGCTACACCATAAGCGCCTGCGTTTAAAACCTCCTCGATATTTTCCTTCTTTATCCCGCCAAGGGCATATATGGAAATTTTAACCGCTCCTACTGCCTCTTTCAATTTATTGATACCAACAGGTTCGCCGTATGCGGCCCTGGAAGGGGTAAAATATACAGGGCCGAAGGTTATGAAGTCTGCTCCGTCAGATTGGGCATGCAGCGCTTCTTCTAACGAGTGGGTGGAAACACCGAT
>JACQYJ010000138.1 GCA_016208525.1 Deltaproteobacteria bacterium
TCAAAACTCAAAACTCAAAACTCAAAACTCTTTCTCCACGTCAGCACAGATGAGGTCTACGGTTCTCTCGGAGAAACAGGATACTTCGCTGAGACGACGCCATACGATCCCCGTTCCCCATATTCAGCCAGCAAGGCGTCGTCCGACCACATTGTCAGCGCCTATCATCATACTTACGGACTGCCAACCCTCATTACTAATTGCTCAAACAACTACGGACCTTATCAGTTCCCGGAAAAGCTCATCCCTCTTATCATCAACAACTCCCGAAACGGCAAGGAGCTTCCGGTCTATGGGGACGGGAAAAACATACGCGACTGGCTGTATGTTGTTGATCACTGCGAGGCCATCCTTTCGGTTCTTGGCAGTGGAAAAACGGGTGAAACATACAACATCGGAGGGAACAGCGAGAAACAGAATATAGAGGTTGTGCAAACCATCTGCGACATTCTTGACGAGGAGACAGGACGCCTTCCTGGCGGGCAGCCGCGCCGGACGTTGATCCGGTTTGTAAAAGACCGCCCAGGGCACGACCGCAGATATGCCATTGACGCGTCAAAAATCAGCCTGGAAGTTGGCTGGAAGCCGTCCGTAAGGTTTGAGGAAGGGATACGCCGGACGATAAAGTGGTATCTTGAGAACCCTGCCTGGATTTCATCAGTAATTGACGGGAGCTACCGGGAATATTACGAAAAGATGTACGGGAACAGATAGAGTCCATGAATAACGACAGGAAAAAACTGGCGCTGGTAGGCGCAAACGGCATGCTGGCCCGGATGGTAAGGCATGTCGCGCCGTCCGTCTATGATGTTACCTCCTGTGATCTGCCAGATTTTGACATAACCGACAGGTACCTGGTTCTATCGGCCATGAAGCATCTCAGGCCTCACGCCATAGTGAATTGCGCAGCGTACACCAATGTTGACGGGTGTGAAACAAATGAAGAGCTTGCCCTCCGGGTAAACGGCAGAGGTCCGGGATATCTTGCGGAAGCGGCCCTGGAAACCGGCGCCACGCTGGCGCATATCTCCACTGATTATGTCTTCGCAGGAGATAAAACTGAACCTTATTCTGAGGACGACCCTACCGGTCCCCTCTCCTCATACGGGCGAAGCAAGCTCGAAGGGGAAAAGGCTATTCTGTCCAGCGGGCTTTTGCGTTACTTCATAATCCGAACCAGTTGGTTGTATGGGCCCGGAGGAAAGAATTTTGTTGAAACTATACTAAGGCTTGCAGGGGAGCGGGAGGAACTGCGGATTGTAGCGGACCAATTAGGCTCCCCCACATACACAGAAGACCTGGCCAATGCAATCTTCTCCCTGCTGGAGACTGAAGGCCCGCGGAGGTCTTACGGCATATACCATTTTTCCAACGCAGGTTCATGCTCCTGGTACGAATTTGCCGTAGAGATCGTCAGACTGGCGCAGTTGAATGATTTGCCGGTAAAGGTAGAGAGCATTAAACCAATCAGCACGGAAGATTATCCCCTGCCTGCAAAACGCCCCTCTTATTCGGTTTTTTCCAAACAGAGATATGAAACGATCACAGGGCGGACAATACCGGAATGGCGCGAGAGCCTGATTAGATACTTTGCAGTTCGGCAAACAATATAGAGGAGGGGAAAGAGATGAGCGGAACAATAAAGGGGATAATCCTTGCCGGAGGAGCAGGCACCAGGCTGCACCCTGCCACACTGGCTGTTTCAAAACAACTGCTGCCTGTATTCGACAAACCTATGATCTACTATCCGGCAGCCGATGGGGCTTCAATCTCCAATACGCCGTTCAGCCCAGCCCTGATGGCCTGGCTCAGGCCTTCATCATTGGAGACAGCTTCATAGGTGAGGACAGATGCGCGTTAGTCTTAGGAGATAACATATTCTACGGGCACGACTTCCATCATCTCCTTGACAATGCCCGCAGGCGGGAGTCGGGGGGCAGCGTATTCGCCTACCATGTGCACGACCCTGAGCGTTACGGAGTGGTCGAATTTGACTCCACAGGCAAGGTACTTTCCCTTGAAGAAAAGCCCAAAAATCCCAGATCCAACTACGCAGTTACAGGTCTCTATTTCTACGACAGGCAGGTCGTTTCGCTTGCCAGGAGCCTCAAACCTTCGCCGCGGGGAGAGCTGGAGATCACCGACCTGAATCGTCTCTATCTCGAACAGGGACAACTCTCTGTTGAGATAATGGGGCGCGGCTACGCCTGGCTCGACACCGGGACCCATGAAAGCCTCCTTGAGGCCGGGCAGTTCGTCGCCACCCTTGAAAACCGTCAGGGCCTGAAAGTGGCATGCCCGGAGGAGATTGCATGGCGGAACGGGTGGATTGACAATGAAAAACTGAACAAACTGGCTCAGCCACTGGCAAAGAACGGCTACGGGCAATACCTGCTGGGCTTGTTAAAGCAAAAGGTGTACTGATATGCGGGCGATCAGACTTGAAATCCCGGATGTAGTGTTGTTCGAGCCAAAGGTGTTCGGCGACGACAGGGGCTTCTTCTTTGAGAGCTTCAACAACCGCGTGTTCGAGGAGGCGACAGGGTTGAGGCGCAACTTTGTCCAGGACAACCACTCCCGCTCAGTCAGGAACGTGCTTCGCGGCCTCCACTATCAGATCAGGCAGCCTCAGGGGAAGCTGGTAAGGGTCATAGCTGGAGAGGTGTTTGACGTGTCTGTTGACATCCGTAAGAGTTCCCCCACATTTGGAAAGTGGGTCGGCGTAACACTATCAGCCGAGAACAAGCGCATTCTATGGATCCCCGAAGGATTTGCCCACGGCTTCCTTGTGCTGTCCGATGTCGCCGAATTTATATATAAAACTACAGACGACTGGGCGCCGGAATATGAAAGAACCATCATCTGGAACGACCCGACCTTTGCGATCAACTGGAAAAACGATCTTGAACCCGTATTATCAGGGAAAGACGCAAAAGGCGTTTTGCTTGCAAATGCCGAACTATTCGCCTGAACTGGAAATCAAGGAATGATGAGGAATTAGAAGGTTTTTGGAATGCTACAGTGGGTATTATGTGGCGGAAAAAAATTTGCTTGCCAAAGTTTACTCTTTATGGTATAAATTTGTTCTTAACTCAACTCGGAGGTATTATCGTGTCAAGGGCATGTGACATCTGCGGCAAGGGGCCCACTTTCGGGCACAACGTCAGCCACGCAAACAACAAGACCAGTAAGGTCTGGTATCCAAACGTACAGAAGGTAAAGGCCGTTCAGAACGGCTGAGTTCATAAGATAAAAGTCTGCACAAGATGCATCCGCACAGGTTCCGTAGTTAAAGCCATCTAACTGCCCGCCACTGCAACAGCGTCAATCTCAACCCTGACGTCCCTCGGAAGTCGGCTGGCCTCTACTGTGGCCCTTGCCGGCTTGTTCCCTGTAAAGAACCTTGCATAGCATTCATTGAACTTTGAAAAGTCCGTCATATCTGTCAGGTAGACGGTGGTCTTTACCACGTCTTCCATGGATGAACCGGCGGACTCAAGTATTGCTGATAAATTTCGCAAGACCATATCTGTCTGGAGCTCAATCCCTCCTGTCACAACCTCTCCGCTGTCCGGATAAAGCGGTATCTGACCCGAAACACAAATGAACCCCCCTGCCCTTATAGCCTGAGAATATGGGCCAATAGCCTTTGGGGCCCTGTCTGTATTTATAATCTCTTTCTGCATCTGCCGCTATGGTTGAACTGATATCTGCCAGAATACCCTTTTTATCAAGACATACAACCTCTATCTTCGCAGGCCTCGAACCTACTGCCCCTGTATCCCACTCGACATCTACCCTTCGCTCAGGGTCTATTTCCATAGTCATGGGGCATTCAATCCTGTGGACTGTAATCCCGCGCCCCCTTGTTATAAACCCAACCACCTTGTCTCCTGAAAGAGGGTTGCAGCAGTTGGCAAACCTGACCATCACATCCTCTATCCCCTTAATCCTTATAGCGCTGTCCGGTTTCTTTCTGAACCTGCTTATAACGCCGGCCAACCCTAATGTTGACTTCTTCTGAATATCAAGCAACTTATCTTTAGGGACAATCTTTGTCAATACATTATGAATGGGAAGCTTGCCGTAACCCACACGCGCGTAGAGGTCTTCTGCTGCAGGGATATGCAACTCAGATACGGCCTTTGATATATCCTCATTCCTCAACTCAAGGGAATACTTTTTTAGCTCCTTTTCCAGCATCTCCTTTCCGAGAGATATGCTCCTGCCCCTCTCCTCCGTATTTATCCACTGTATTATCCTGGCCTTTGCCCTGGAAGTGACAACAAACTTGAGCCAGTCCTTGCTGGGATGGTGTGTCGCGGATGTGAGTATCTCCACAGTATCCCCATTTCTCAACTGATACCTGAGAGGGACTATTTTCCCGTTGACCTTGGCCCCCACACATTTATGTCCTATATCTGAATGAATGTTATATGCAAAGTCCACGGGGGTCGCCCCCCTCGGCAGTTCCTTTACCTGTCCTTTTGGAGTAAAGACATAGACCTCATCGGAAAAAAGGTCTACCTTTACCGTCTCCATGAACTGGCCAGGGTCCTTCAAGTCCATTTGCAATTCAAGGAGCTGCCTTAGCCATGAGAACCTTGCGTCATCTTTCTGACTGAACGCCTTGTCCTCTTTATACTTCCAGTGGGCAGCTATCCCCTCCTCGGCGATCCTGTGCATCTCTCTTGTCCTGATCTGCACCTCCACCCTTTCGCCGTTCGGGGCAATGACCGTAGTATGCAATGACTGGTATCCGTTCGCCTTAGACATGGCTATAAAATCCTTAAAACGGCCAGGCACAGGCTTCCATAGGGAATGCACCATGCCGAGGGCGCCATAACAATCCTTTACAGAGTCAACCTTTATCCTGAAGGCCATAATGTCGTTGAGTTGCTCTATATCAACGACATCCTGCTCACCCAACTTTTTATAAACACCATATATATGCTTTGGCCTTCCTGTCACCTCCCCCTTGATATTAAAACTTTCCATCTCCTTTTTGATTACATCCTTGAAATCGGTTATGAACCGCTCCCTCTCTGCCCACTTATCCGACACCAGCTTTGATATCTTATTGTAAAGCTCAGGTCTTAGATATTTTAACGACAGGTCTTCCAACTCCGACTTTATCCATCCTATACCGAGCCTGTTGGCTATCGGGGCATATATATCATGAGTTTCCTGTGCTATAGATATCCGCTTTTCATTCGGGAGGTGTTCGAGGGTCCTCATGTTGTGGAGCCTGTCGGCCAGCTTAACCAGTATCACACGGATGTCCTTCCCCATGGCCAGTATCATCTTTCTGAAGTTCTCAGCCTGCTTTTCTTCAGAAGTTGCAAAGGCGATCTTCCCTATCTTTGTGACTCCGTCAACCATCTCGGCGACTTCCTGGCCGAAGAAATCCTTGATCTCTTCGATAGTGGCAAAGGTGTCTTCTATCGTATCGTGAAGGAGCCCGGTTGCGATTGTATGAGGGTCAAGCCTGAGTTGAGCCAGCAGCATCGCTACTTCTATGGGGTGGTTAAGGTAAGGTTCGCCGGACAGCCGCACCTGCCCCTTGTGAACCTTGGCGGAAAAGATATATGCCTTCCTTATAAGATCAAGGTCTCCTGTGGGATTATAGGCGGAAACCCTTTCTATGATGTCATCAAGCCTTATCATTTTTTTATGATAGCTTAAAAGCGGTGGGAAATCAACATTTGAGAGGCGCCGTCAGCAGACGGCAAATGAAGAAAAGAATGAGGTAAAGGAACACTAAAAGGCTAAAAGTGAACAACCATTTAACCTCTCAGTCCTGGATACGTCAAACTCTATTCACGAGAGGTTACGGCTGTGACCTTCCCTTCTGCTATCTCCCTCAGGGCAACGACAATCTCCTTATTCCCCCTTGGGTTCACCAGTGGGTGTGCGCCCTGCACGAGCTGGCGGACCCTCTTTGTCGCCAGCATAACCAGGGTAAAACGGTTATCCACTTGCTTTAAACAATCTTCAACAGTTATTCTTGCCATATTTGTTGCCTCCTTTTATGCCAATCCCCAATCCTCTTTTATCTGAGGGATTACCGACTCTCTCCTGCATCGCTCTGCAGCGATAATAGACTTAAGCCTCTCAACAGCATCTTCAAAAAGGTCATTAACTATTATGTAGTCGTAATTGACTATACGCCCTATCTCTTCTCTGGCATTCAAAAGCCTTGCCTTTACCACTTCGTTCCCTTCGCTTCCTCTTCCT
>JACQYJ010000139.1 GCA_016208525.1 Deltaproteobacteria bacterium
GGTGAGCACTTGGCGGAACCCCGTACGCTTGATCTATTTACAGGAGATCGTATTTTATTACAGCGAATAGTATCTGCGGAGTGTCTGGAAGTCACATTTACTAATGAACCATTTATTTGTAACACGGATATAATAACCCTTAAACCTCTAAACAATAATAAAAACCATCACATCTTGTACTTCCTTGGTTTATTGGCATCTCGTCCCATTTGTGCTTTTGTGAAAAGCCAGAACGTTAATCTTGACCGAGATGCATTTCCAAAGATTAATACACGGACATTAAGCAGCTTACCCATCCGCACTATTGACTTCAACAGCCCCAAAGACAAAACCCTTCACGACAAGATGGTCTCCCATGTTGACCGGATGCTTGACCTGAACAAGAAGCTGCAAAGCGCCAGGATCGCCCATGACAGAGAATTCCTCGAACGGCAGCTAAAGATCACCGATGACCAGATAGACCGGCTTGTTTATGAGCTTTACGGGGTGACGGAGGAGGAGATTGGAATTATAGAATCGTAGAGACGCCCCGTCGGGTGCTCTAAAAGTGTTGATAATAGTTGCCGCGCAAAGCAGGTAGTTAAGGTTATAAAGATTACATTAGAGGTAAACAGCATGATGATTACAGAGCTTAAGAAAGCCATAAAGAAACTCGAATTACAAAAAGATGAATTACAAAAAATAATCCAGTCCAACGGATGGCACGAAGATCGTAATGATAAAAGAATACCCGAAAAGCGAGAATCTACCTTAGCATTAGATTTTGATATAGAGCGTGTGGAACCGGAACAAAAATTATTGTCACCCAATGCCAGCAAGTCTTATCAGCATTGGTATAGCGCAGGGAGAGCTATACTTGAGAAAAACCAGTCGAACCGCATGAAGGAATTTGAGGAATTATATTTACCAACAGGGAAGAATACAGAAAATGGCATAAAGCAATTGATAAGCAAAAGATATATTTCAAAGCTTGAGCAATTTAAATTAATGGATCTTATTAACAGCCAGTTTGATATATTGGCAGCAGTACCTTCTCATTTGGAATTCTCGATTTATGATATAGAACTTACAGCATATTCAATCTTAATGGATGATGAAATATCGGCAGCACAGCATCTTTTGAAGAAAGGTTTTTTGCGCCCCTCTGGCGCATTGGCTGGTGTTATTTTGGAGCGCCACTTAAAGAACTCACTCAGAAAGCATATTCCACCAATTAAATACAAAGAAAAAGACACACTTTCACCTTTGAATGACCTGTGTAAAGATACAGTCTATGAAGTTCCAATTTGGAGAAAAATTCAGCATCTTACTGATCTGCGAAACTTATGCGACCATGATAAAGATCGAGAGCCAACCAAGGATGAAGTGGACGAATTGATTCAGGGTGTATCCAAAATTTTAAAAAATCAGAATCTATAATAACCAAGGCAATCCGCCGGATCGCCCCTACAAGGCCAAAGGCAAAGCAATTGGGATAAGAATGGAGTGAAAGGCATGAAAAACAGAACCATAACTGTTAAGGGAAGCGAGATAGCCGTCTATCGGCTGAATCAGGAAGACTACATATGTCTGACGGACATGGTGAGAAACTTTGAGGACGGTTTGTCACTCATTGAAAAATGGCTGAGAAACAAGAATACCATTGAATTCATCGGCATCTGGGAGCAGTTGCATAATCCAGTTTTTAATTCCCCCGAATTCGAGGGAATTAAAAATGAAGCTGGTTTTAACCGTTTTACACTCTCCATAAAGAAGTGGATTGAAAAGACGAATGCTGTGGGCATAGTTGCCAGGACTGGCCGTTATGGGGGAACATTCGCCCATAAAGATATTGCCTTTGAATTCGGCTCCTGGCTTAGTCCTGAGTTTAAGCTCTACCTCATTGTAGAGTTCCAACGACTTAAGGAAGAAGAAACCCGTGCTCTTTCGCTTGAATGGAACCTTCAGCGAACCCTTGCCAAAGTTAATTACAAGATTCATACAGATGCGGTCAAAGAAAAACTGATTCCGCCGAAGATTACCAGGGACCGTATAAACGCCATTTATGCCAATGAAGCAGACCTGCTGAATGTTGCTTTATTCGGTATGACGGCGCGTGAATGGCGCGAAGCTAATCAGGACAAAGATGGCAACATCCGCGATCATGCAACATTGGAGCAACTCGTAGTTCTTTCAAATCTGGAGAGCATCAATGCAGTCCTGATTCACCAGGGGCTTCCCCAGTCTAAAAGATTGAAGCAATTGAACGAAGTTGCTATCACTCAGATGAAATCTCTTGCCGGGGTGGCCAGCCTTAAAAAACTTAAAGGGGAAGCATAAGTTGTCTAAAAGAGTTCTTATAGTAGATGATGAGGAGAACCTCCGCCATATCCTTTCTATAATCCTTACTAAGGAAGGTTACGAGGTTGAGGCGGTGAAAAACGGCCGCGAGGCGTTGAATTGCCTTGAGAAGTCTATCTATGACACCGTCCTCTGCGATATAAGGATGCCTGTAATGGACGGGATTACCTTCTTGAAGGCAGTTCAGAGTTCAGAGTTCGGAGTTCGGAGTAAAACCCCTGAAACCCAAAACTCAAAACTCAAAACTCTTTCACTTCCGACAATAATCATGATGTCCGCCTACGGCGCTATTGACGATGCCATAGAGGCCATGAAGCTTGGGGCATACGACTATATATCCAAGCCTTTCAAGTCGGACGAGGTTATCCTTACCATAAGAAAGGCCGAGGAGAGGGAGAGGCTCAGGAGGGAAAACAGTGAACTCAGGGAGGTCGTTAAAAAAGATTTCGGTGTAACCGGGATAATAACAAAGAATGAGGAGATGGTTAAAATGCTGGCCACAGTAAAAAAAGTGGCTGACTATAAAACCACAGTCCTGATTACCGGAGAGAGTGGAACGGGGAAGGAGCTTATAGCAAGGGCGCTGCATTATAACGGAGGTCGCGGCAGTAAGGCGTTTGTAGCTGTGAATTGTGGGGCCATACCAGAAAACCTATTGGAGAGCGAGTTTTTCGGTCATGTGAAGGGAGCCTTCACTGATGCGGTTAGGAATAAAAAGGGGCTCTTTGAGGAGGCCGAGGGGGGAACACTTTTTCTGGATGAAATAGGAGAGCTTCCCTTTCACCTGCAGGTAAAACTTTTAAGGGCGCTTCAGGAAGAGGAGATAATGCGGATAGGGGACACGAAACCGATAAGGGTGAGCGTGAGGATTGTGGCCGCTACCGTAAAAGACCTGGGCAGAGAGGTTAAAGAGGGAAGGTTCAGGGAAGACCTTTTTTATCGCCTGAATGTCCTTCCCATACACCTGCCGCCGCTAAGGGAAAGGCCGGAGGATATTCCCGCCTTGAGCAGCCACTTCATGGGAAAGTATAAAGATAGGCATGGGATAAAGGTCGGGGCCGTGTCTCCTGATGCCATGAAGCTGCTTATGGATTACACCTGGCCAGGGAATGTGAGGGAGTTGGAGAACGCCATTGAGAGGAGTGTGCTTCTCTCAGAAGGTGAAAATATCACTGTTTCGGCCTTACCCCCTGCTGTGCGTGGGAAAATGGTTTCAGCGTCTCCCGGAACCGGCCTGAAGACCGGGATCCCTTCTGACAACCTTTCCATAAAAAAGGCAGCAAGGGCTATGGAAGAAGAGCTGATAAAGAGGGCGCTGGAAAAGTCTCACGGCAACAGGACCCATGCTGCGGAACTCCTTGAACTAAGCCACAGGGCGTTGCTGTATAAGATTAAGGAATACGGAATAAAAGGTTAATCCTAAAAACGGCAGTTGGCCACGGACAAATACGGACAAAACCTTATCAAATAAACATTTAAACATTATGAGCAGTTCACCCAAAAGGTGATTCTAATGCTTGTCGAAAAATCTTTTAATTACTTGCTCTTAGTCCTTTAGGTTAATAGGTGAGGCAATTGCAAAACTATTTGAACCACAGAGTTCACAGAGATTAATCAGAGAAACACAGCGGTTTTTCTTAAATATTATAATTTTGTCCTCTGTGGTTAAGGACTTTTGCAAGAGGCTCAGGTGATATGTCTATTATCTTCAAAGATGTAACTTACACCTACAACAAAGGGACCCCTGTCGAAAAGACTGCCATTAAGGGGTTGTCTCTGTCCATAGGCAGCGGGGAATTTGTCGCAGTCACAGGCAGACCTGGGAGTGGACGGTCTACATTCGTTCAGCTATTGGGTGGCTTGATTAAACCAACCTCCGGCAGCATTACCGTTTCTCCTCGGAATTCATCGGAGTTAATGGCATGCAGGGGCGTAGGAGTAGTTCTCCAGTTTCCTGAGAGACAGTTTTTTGAAGAAAGCGTATATGACGATCTTTCTTTCCCCCTGAGGCGGGCGGGTATTTCTGAAGAGGAAATTGAGACCCGGCTCAGGGATGCTCTTAACGCTGTAGATATAGACTTTCATACTTATTGTGACAGGTCGCCGCTGGAGCTGTCAAGCGGGGAAAAGAGGAGGGTTGCCATTGCAGCCATCCTTGTTCTTGACCCGGAGGTGATAGCGCTTGATGAGCCTCTCGCTGGTCTTGACGGCAGAGGGAAGAGGGAAATAGTTAAGGAATTGAAGAGGCTTCAGGGAGAGATGGGCAAGACTGTAATTGTCGCCACACAGGACTGTGAGGGGCTTTTAAGGATATGTGACAGGGTGATTTTTCTGGAAAACGGGACTCTAACTGGAGATGGAGGGGCTGAGACGATTAAGGGAATAGCATCCCGGACCTCTCCGATACAATCTCTCAGAGATGCCCTGAAGGCAAAGGGTGTTGATCTTGGGAACGGAGTTTTTGACGCAGAGGAGGCTTTTTTAAGGATTAAAGGGGTAAAGTGAGGATTAAGGATTAAGGAGTAAGCTTTAATCCTTACCCCTCCCCCTTACCTTATTACTCCATCCTTTTTCAGTATCCCCTGCACCTTCAAGGCTACTTCAAGGGAGCGGAGGTCGCTCTCCGGGGACAATGCCCTTTCCGCTCTTTTCATGACGCAGTCCAGGAAGTGCTTCACCTCAAGCTTCAGGGGGTTGTCCTTGTGGACGAAGACCCTTTCGATCATAGACTCCTGCTTGTACTTGAGTTCCTCCTTTGAGAGGAAATACCGGGATGAGGCCTGCCTGTGGACATGAAGCTCCTGGGCTCCATAGTCAAGGGATATATAGGCGTCTTTCTGGGACACAGCGAGGGTCCTTACCTTCTCCTGGCTCACACGGCTTGCTATCAGGCTTGCCACGCAGCCGTTTTTGAACTGAATCTGGACATTGGCGTAATCTCCGGTCTTGCTGAAAACTGAGCCTCCTACGGCGTTTACCTTGACTATTTCTGAATCTACAAGGTTCAGCACTATGTCAATATCGTGGATCATAAGGTCAAGCACGACTCCGTCATCCTGCACCCTCTGGACAAACGGGCCGATCCTGCGGGTTTCAACGAGAAGGGGATTCCTGATGATCTTCTTCACCTCCTGAACAGCCCCGTTAAACCTTTCCACATGTCCTACCTGGAGAACCACCTTCTTCCTCTTAGCTATAGAGTAGAGTTCCTTTGCCTCTTTTAACGCCGGTGTTATAGGTTTTTCAAGGAGGACATGGACACCGGCGGAAAGGAACTCCCTTGCAACCTCATAGTGTTTGCCGGTCGGGACCGCCACTGTCACGGCGTCCACCTGTCCTATGAGCTTCCTGTAATCGGTATACCCCTTTGTCTTGAACCTTTTAGCTACCGTATCTACCCTTTCTTTGCTTACATCTGCAATCCCTGCCAGTTTTACATTCGGCAGCTCCGAGTAGACATTTACATGGTATTGCCCCATGTGCCCTGTCCCTATTACACCTACTTTGGTCATTTCTTCATCTCCTTTTTGGGGACAGTCCCTATTCCCATCTCCTATTCCTATCTCCTTTACCTCACGTCTCACGTCTCACGTCTCACGTCGTCCCTATTCCCATCTCCTGTATTCTACATAGGGACAGTCCCCTATTCCCCTATTCGTCTGTCTCCTCTTCTGCTATTATTTCAGGCCTTGCTATTCCCCTCTTTGATCCTTCCACAAACCTGACAAACTCCTGGATCTCTTTGGTATCCCTGACCTCTGTTTTTATCCTGCTAAGCGCTTCCTGTGTGGTGAGGCCGCTTCTGAAGAGAAGCTTATAGGCCTTCTTTATCTCTGACCTGGTTTCACTTCCCACCCCGTTTCTCCTCAGCCCTATAACGTTGAGTCCCCTGGGAGCAGCTGTGTGCCCTTCAGTGATGATATATGGCACAATATCTCTCAGCACCCTCGACATCCCTCCAACCATACACATCGTTCCAATTCTCACAAATTGGTGAACCCCGAGCAGACCCGATATAACTGCATTGTCCCCGACCTCGACATGTCCGGAGAGCCCTGCGTTATTGGCCATTATTATGTTGTTTCCGACCTTGCAGTCATGAGCAACGTGACAATATGTCATAAAATAGTTTCCATTCCCAATCGTGGTAACCCCGTCCTCGTTGGATGCCCTGTGTATAGTGACAAATTCCCTCAGAACGTTATTGTCCCCGATCTTCACAAATGCCCTCTGGCCTTTGTAGTGGATGTCCTGGGGAGGGGCGCCTATAACAACCGAATGGTTAATGTCGCAGTTCTTCCCTATCTCTGTCCATCCCTCTATGACGGTATGGGAGCCTATCCTGGTCCTGCTGCCTATCTTGACAAACTCTCCTATGACCGCATAAGGGCCGATCTCAGCGTCTTCGGCAATCTCGGCATTTGGATGTACGACGGCTGTGTTATGTATTCTGGTTGACACATGAACCTCAAAATTTTAAGGCGAAAGGTAAAGGGCGAAAGGTAAAAGATTGTCGAACCTTTAACCTTTGACCTTTTGCCCTTCGCCTGATTAACTTATTTATCTACTATCGTTGCAAGCAACTCAGCCTCTGCGACGAGATTCCCATCCACGAAGGCATTACCTTTGAAACGCCACACCGGCCCCCGTCTCTTCAAAAGTTCCAGTTCGAACCTGATCTGATCTCCTGGAACCACCGGTTTCCTGAAGCGGGCGCCGTCAATCCCCATGAAGTAGACGACCTTGGTTTCAGATGTTGCGTCCATACTCTTGAAGGCAAATATGCAGCCCACCTGGGCCATTGCCTCAATAATCAGGACTCCCGGCATAATGGGATGACCTGGAAAATGCCCCTGGAAGAACGGTTCGTTAATGGTGACGTTTTTTATCCCGACAGTCTTTTCCTCCCCTATCTCCACTATCCTGTCCACCAGAAGGAAAGGGTACCTGTGGGGAAGATATTTCATTATTTCGTTTATGTCCATATTATCCTCCTGAAGAAGAATTCAAATTGCAAATCTAACATTGCAAATTGCAAAGTAAGCTTCTTTTATTTTCATTTTGCACTTTGCACTTTGCACTTTGCATTTTGCGATTTTAATAACCCTTCCAGTTCTTCAACCTTCTTGTCAAGCTCTTTTCTCGTTGTCATTGACATCAGAGGTTACACCGGACTGACCGCCTGCCATCACGTTATTACCAAGTTTAACATGGTCAACAACGGCTACCTGTCCGCCGAGTACCACATTTGAACCCAGTATGCTGCTTCCGGCAATCCCCGCCTGGGCAACAATTATGCTGTCTTCTCCGATAACTACATTGTGAGCCACCTGTACCAGATTGTCTATCTTCGTTCCTCTCTTTATCCATGTCTTTTCGGATGCGGCCCTGTCTATTGTGGTGTTGGCTCCTATCTCCACATCATCCTCTATCCGGACAACTCCGACCTGGGGGATCTTGTAATGTCTCTTCCCGTCCCTGGCAAATCCAAAACCGTCATCCCCGATAACTACCCCTGCATGGATGATCACCCTGTTTCCCACTATGCATCGATCCATAATGGTTGTGTTCGGATATACGGCTACATCGTTCCCGATTATGCAACCGTTGCCGATAAATGCCCCGGGATGCACGACAGTCCTCTCCCCTATCTCTACATCGTCTCCAATATATGCGAAAGGATATATGTTGACAGTATTGCTGATCCTGGGCCTTCTCCCTATGTAAGCCCTCTTGTCAATTCCTTTTGCCGTGTAAGGCCTGGAATTTAAGAGGGTGAGGATCTTTGCATAGGCAAGCTGCGGATTTCCGGAGACGATAAGGTCTTTGTCTTTTACCTTTATCTCCGGCGGGGCTATTACGGCGGATGCAGCGGTTGTCTTCAGAAGGTGAGCGTACTTTGGGGATGTGATAAAGGTTATATCACCTTCAGCGGCCGATTGAAGGGGCGCCGCACCCTTAATAAAAAGTTCAGGGTTACCGGATACTTCACCGCCAACAAGTTCTGCAAGCTCTCTAAGGGTCTTTTCCATATTGAATAATATGGGGAATGTATCACAAACATTGAATTTAGGAAAGAGATTTTGAGGTTATCAGGTAGTCAAACGCATTTAACTTAAAAACTGCAAACCACAGAGACCACAGAGATAAATTTTGACCTAAAAAGCATTTAGCCACGGACTTGCAGGGATAAATGCAGACTTTTTATGAAGAACAAAGATATGATTCATTCGTAAAAAGTCTTTTCTGTGGTTCGACAAGCTCACCACGAACGGAATAAAGTCAATGATTTCAACCAGACCACCGTTCGCCCTGAGCTTGTCGAAGGGTGATTTGGGACTTTTTACGAGTGCATCAAGATATGATAAAATCGTAAAAAGCCTTATTCTCACCGCGGAGCGCCTACTGTTGGTGTCCGTGTCCGTCCGTGGCCAACTGAGGTTTTTAGGTTAAAATATCCTCATTCATGGCGAATACAAGATTAGCCCCTACTGTCCGCTGAACCACTTTACAGCGTCTTTCACCGACCTTTGATCAAACTTCATCCTGAATTTGACAAAAGGCCCTTCTGCGGTGAAGTCTGCCCTTGAAAAGTCCCTGTCTCTGAACCCCAGGAAATTGTAACCGGCGCTGACCCAGGCATTTTTTACAAGGTTGTATCCAACAGACGGGCCGCAGCCATATTTAAACTGGCCGGCATCCCATGAATGGAGAACGCTCCCCCTAAGCCCTATGTCCCACTTTTTAGTTATGTCATAGCGCCCCTCAAGCCCCGTAAGGTCTGTATATCCGCTGTAATCGGTGTCGTCTATGGTCTCGTTCACATACTTGGCGCCGTACTGAAGGGATATCTGCGTCTTCCGGTTTGCCTTGTAATCGGCATTCATATTGTTGATTATGCGCCAGTTGTCGTAATTGAATCCTGCCCCCTTCTGCTCATCGAATATATAGTCGAGGCGGTCAAGCACGATCCACTTTGTATCCTTCGGCCTGTAAGCCAGGCTGAAGCGAAGGTCTCCGCCGGTCTTGTCCGTCCCGGAGGAGGATTCGCTTCTGAAGGCCTGCAAAGCAGCCGCAAGGCCGAGTCCCTCTTTTACCTCTCCGAAAGCTCCGGTAAAGACGCCAATCTTGTCTTCATATTCAGATGTCCGCGACTCAAACCGTCCTGTCCATGACCACTTTTCTTCCGTATACCCGGCTCCCAATGAGATGGCCGTGAAATCTGTTCCGCCTGATGCGGGCGGCACATTGACATTAAATGGAGAATTCCCCGGATGCTTCAAGGTCTCTGTGCGATCCAGACCGGCATCTATACTCCATTTTTTTGTAACCTTCCAGGTCTGCTTAAGACCTGTAACAGAGAAGAGCCTCACGCCGTTTTCGCTGTATTGCTGCAAAACAGAAGAACTGACCTGCCCCCCTGACCAGGGCGAGGCCTTCAAACCTATCCTGGTCGTCTCCGAGTCTGCGGCCTCTCCCTGAGTAAACTCCTCCGCCACGAAAAGGATCGCCGTATCGTTAAGCTTATAATCGGCCCCCAGTGTCGTGCGAGTGGGGAAGTCGCCGTTTCCGTTCTTTCTCATCAGCGACTGGTCATGTTGCAGACTGACCGTAAGCCTGTCGTCCATAAGACGGAAACTGCCGCCGGTCGTGATCTGATCGGAGCTGTTCACATCCCCGTCCCCAAGGGTATCTTCGGCGTGTCTCAGGCCGGCGCGGAGTTCGTAAGTTTTTTCTGAATACTGGATTTGGGCCTCTGCCATATCTCTCACGGCATCAACCGATAAATTATACTGTCTGTAAGCATCGCTCTTAAGTCTTACCTTTTCGTTCAGCCGGTATGTCCCGTTAAACCCTAACTTCCTCGTCCCGGACTCGCTTCCGTTCTGCTGCCCGAGGCCGAATTCGCTCTCCTGCTCCCTGACATACACTTTCCCGTCCAGTTTTTCAGACCTGCGGGAAACCTCGGCAAGGTAGGCATTGCCGTTTGAAGATACGTTGTTAAAGTCCGTGTTTGTTCGGACAAACTCCGCCCTGACATCGGTCTTATCGTTTAATTTCAACTTTGCGTCAATCCCTGTCAGGTCCCCGTCTCCTCCGACCCTGCCCTCATGAATACTGGTTGCGCCTACTTCAAGTTTATTGTCAATAAACCTGACCGCACCCCTGCCGCCGTAATTATAGGACATGTCGGAGGGGTCAAAGGATTCATAATTGATAACGATGTAAACCGGGTTGAAGTTCTCATCCCTGCTGTAAACCGGGGACTTGAAGTATATGGTCCCTGCGTCATAATCAATATCAAAGTCCAGGTGACGGGTCAGGCTTTGGGAGGAGATAATGACCTCACTCTGAAATCTGTCCCGTGTTTCTATGACAATGGATTCTGAGTTAATAACGATATTCTTTCTTGAAAGAGCATACAGCCCTGATGTCCCGTCCCCCCTTATCTCGTCTTTCACAAATGCCTGGTTTGTGTCGCTCACAAAAACGTTGAAGTCGTACTTTTCTCCCTTCATCTCCGATTTCAGGCCGTTCAGATTTCGACTGTATCTTGAAAGCTCCGTGACATTGAGTCCTGTCTCGAAATCCCCGAAGAGGGCATAGAACTTGTCTCTCTCTATCTTGAGATACAGGCTCCTTGCGCTGGCCGCTTCGTAACCCTGCTGTGTTGCGTCGCCGTACAGGGTGTAATATTTGTCAGGGTCTATGATCCCATGCAGGGAGTCGTTCTTCTTTGCGCCCTTCTTCTCGCTATCGTAGGCCATTGTCAGGAGCCACTTACCTTTAATCATACCTTTGGCGAAGAATGCGATCCTGCCGTCGTCATAATATTTGTCGTCTGCGCCGGACGCGCCCAGGCTTTCCATGTTGCCGGAAACGGTGTTGTATCCGGCCGTCCCCTCGGCCAGGCCGACGAGAATCCAGTCGCGCTCTCCCGGAGTAAGCCATGCGCGGACCTCATTTTCACCGCTGACAAGATTGAATCTAAGCGTGGCCTCGCCGGTCTGTGATGTAGCTTGAAGCTCAATTAAGGCAATGCCGTCCTCACCTGCCACATATTTCAATCCCTCGCTCTTTGATATGCTCAGCGGGTCATTCTGCAAGTCCTCAATCTTCTGAAAGGGCAGATAGGGCGGATCGACCTTGTACTCGCCGACCACCCCCTCCCTTGCTGGATGCCCGTCTTTGTCGGTCAGGCGGACGGCAATTACAGACGGCGTCTTCCCGTCCGCTGTAAGCCTTGACTTTCCCGGAACCAGCTCCACTTTGACAGGAGGACTCGAATAATGTATCGCGCGGCCAATCCGGTTTTCCTCGCTGCCGCTCTCTCCGTACTCTACGGCCTCAAACAGGTTGTCCCCCTCTTGTACACTTATGCCTATCCAGAGGCTTACGGCTATCCCGTTATCACTCTTCTTCGTTGCCCCATCGAGATAAATGGGATCAACCTCTTCTCCGTTCAAAAGGAGCCTGAGCTTCTTTTCCGGGTCGTGCTTTACGGCGATCTTTACGCTCGGAATGGGAGGATGGAAGCCGTCGTAGGGCCATACAAAGGCAAGACCTGGTTCCGCCTTGTCCAGCCAGGCGCTGTCAAATTCAGGCATGGTCCTGACTTTTATCCTTTCCTCCCGTTCCTTTTCCGCAGCGGATTTTTCTACAGCCTTCACACCGGATATCTCAACATCCCTGACGCCGCTCCTGTCCTTGATATTCTGCAGTTCAGACCACTGTATGGCCGTTTCCGAGACGATCCTCAACTCTACCCTGCGGTTTTGCGCCCGGCCCTTCTTCGTTTTGTTGCTTGCTATAGGTTCATCTGGTCCCTTACCTTCCAATGTAATCTGCGACGGGGACAGGCCCAGGCCGCCGGCGATATATGATCCGACTGATCCTGCCCTGGCCAGAGACAAGGCGTAATTGTCAGCATGTATATGCCTGCTGCGCGGACTGATCCGTGTGGAGTTCGTATGCCCGGTCACAAAGATGTGCGTAACCGACATTTTTTTAAGATCTTCTATAATCTGATCCAGCATAAGCTGGTCATCGGCGCAGAGCTCGGTACCGAACTCTTCAAAATTCGGTCTGAGAGTGATATCAGGGTTCGCCTTGCGCTCCTCTTTTATGTCGCGCTTAAGGATGTTATCAACCAGAGGAGTCCGCCGGTTCTTTGTTCCCGGAGAATCGAAGGTCAAAACAGCCTTGGCGATAAGATCGTCATTCTTCCCATCAAGGGCCGCATAAGCGGTAAACCTTATCCTGCCTTTCCAGCCCTCCTTTGCATCGCCCAGGCGGTAGGTCAGGACATTTTCCATTGTTTCCGGGTCAGGCAATGCCGCATCCTCCAGCCTGCTGCTTTCCTTACTGTATTCGACCCCTTCCGGCAGCACAACAGACAGCCGGAGGTTGGTGACCGGAACATCTCCGACAAGAAGTGATACCTCGTAATCCACTCCACCGTTCACCCTCTCCCCTTGGGAGAGGGCAGGGGTGAGGGCGAGGACGCTGCTAAGTTCAATCCCCACCAACCCTTTTATCTCAACAGGCGGCGCTTCAGGCTTCCGGGCCGCGTAGAAATCGGCGCGCCATATAGCGCCGCCCTGGAGGTCTACAAACTGGGAATACGGGGCGCCGGCAAACCGGTCATTCTCCTCGCAGGATACTAATTCGTAATCATCAGGAATGGTTTCAAGGTCAAGCTGAACTACATGGGTTCCGGGTTTAACCCCCTCAAAATGGTACATGCCTTTTTTATCGGTCACTGTATATGTGCCGTCCTCAAGGTAGATACGCACACCTTCAACACCAGAAGTTGAGAGGTTAAGAGGTTGAGAAGTTGAGAGGTTTTTCTCATCTTCCAATCTTCTCATCTTCTCATCTTCTATCCTTTCGCATCCAGGGAACACCCTCCCCGTTATAATGGTCTTGCTGCCTAAAAGCTCTTCCTTTACCTGCACGATAGCCGTGGCCGTATTGGAAA
>JACQYJ010000129.1 GCA_016208525.1 Deltaproteobacteria bacterium
CTTGAAGAAAAATTCGTTAATTCAGGCCTTTCTGAGACTGAATCTGGAAAGGCATTCCTTTCCGAGATAAGTCTCCTGAAAGAGGGACTGGACAGGGATAAAACCCTTGCTGGGTCTATAATGGCGAGCGAGAAGGTGGTTCTTCCAGTCTTCTTTAATTTCCCTGAGAGAAAACAGACCTTCTCTTCAAACAATGAAGTTCCAGAGTACATCGCAATATCTACCATTCCATCTGATGAAGCAACTCTTGCGAGGACGCCAAATGCCTCAGAGATGATCTGGCCTCAGGAGCAGTTTGCCATGGGCGCACATGCCCTGGGGCACGCCAACAGGTTCCCTGATCCCGATGGTATCTCCCGCTCGGAGATGACCTGTATATCATATAGCAAAGGATTGTATACCTCCTTCCCTGTATCCGTTGCAGCCGCTACTCTTGGTGTCCCCAAAGAAAATATAATGCTGGTCCCAAACGGCCTGTTTATGGGAGACTTTGTTATACCTACAGACTCAGAGATGAGGGCGCTGATTAATTATTATGGTCCAGAGGAGACCTTCTTGTATTACTCTTTTTATGACCTGATAAACGGCAAGATTGACCCTGCGGCATTCAAGGGAAAGACAGTTCTTGTGGGGATTACTGCATTGGGACTGGGGATAGTAGAGGCATCTCCATTCTCCCCTGTCTTTCCCAGCATAGAAAAGATGGCGACTGTTATTGAGAACATATTAACCAGAGACTTCATAACACGACCTGAGTGGGCCGGACTGTTTGGATTCGGCATGATCATCCTTTTCGGCCTGGTCACCTCTTTTTTATTGCCGAGGGCAGGGGCAACAAACGGCGCATATATTGGAATAGGGATGATCTCTGTTTATACTATTGCGATAATGGTTGTCTTTTCCAAAAGGGTATGGCTTGACCTTACATATCCGACCCTTCTCCTTGTTATCAATTACACCGCCATTGTCTCCAGAAAATATCTTATGGTGGAAAAAGAGAAGACCCTTGCGGAGTACGAAAGCGATGAGGCAAACAAGCTCCTCGGTTTGACCTTCCAGGGGAAAGGGATGCTTGATCTGGCATTTGAAAAATTCAAGACCCTGCCTTTAACCGCGGAGGTAAAAGGTTTGCTGTATAACCTGGGGTTGGATTTTGAGCGGAAGAGAATGGCCTCAAAGGCCACAGTGATCTATGAGCATATCGCAACAGGGGATAAAGATTACAAGGATATCGGAGAGCGCCTTTCAAAGCTGAAGTCCGCAGCCAATACAGGCATCTGGGCCGGGGCAAAGGCCTCAGCAGGCGGCACTGCAATAATAGACGGCATGGAGAAACCTACTATCGGCAGGTATGAGATAGTGAAGGAGCTTGGCCGCGGAGCCATGGGTGTTGTCTATCTCGGGGTTGACCCTAAGATAAACAGGCAGGTCGCAATTAAGACCGTTTACTTTGATGAAGTTGACCCGGAGACCCTCCAGTCAATAAAGGACCGGTTTTTCAGGGAGGCAGAGAGCGCAGGAAAGCTTGCCCATCAGAACATCGTAACAATTTACGATGTGGGGGAAGAGACCGACCTGGCATACATAGCCATGGAGCTTATAGAAGGGAAGACCCTGGAAGAGTGGTGCAAAAAGAACAGTCTCCTGCCTCCAAAATCCGTCTTGATGGTAGTGGGTCAGGTCTGTGAGGCCCTTGATTTTGCCCATAAAAACGGCATAGTCCATCGGGACATAAAACCCGCAAACATTATGGTCCTGCAAAAGGGAGTGGTCAAGGTGACCGATTTCGGTATTGCCAGGATTCAGTCTGCCTCCCATACAAGGACCGGAGTGGTGATGGGGACTCCGAGTTATATGTCCCCTGAACAGGTGGCAGGCCAGAAGGTTGACGGAAGAAGCGATCTTTTTTCCCTCGGAGTGGTCCTTTATGAACTGCTGACAGGTCAAAAACCTTTCAAAGGGGACTCTATGGCAACGGTCATGTTCCAGATAACTACTACCAATGCGCCGGACATAAGGGAGGTCAGGGCAGAGCTGCATCCGATATTGCAGTCCCTGATAGCCAAGGCCCTTGCAAAGAAGCCGGAGGACAGGTTCCA
Organism: Deltaproteobacteria bacterium; assembly: GCA_016208525.1. Taxonomy (GTDB): domain Bacteria; phylum Desulfobacterota; class JAENJC01; order JAENJC01; family JAENJC01; genus JAENJC01. Next base: position 2,100 of record JACQYJ010000129.1, read on the forward strand.
GACAGGTAAAGAGTTTGCCAATGCAATAAGGGTATGCCTTTCCAAGATGGCAGGATAAAAGAGACTGGAGGTATAATTGAATACGCAATATGCCGCAAAGAGTGACGTAGGGAACATAAGGAAGACGAACGAAGATTCCTTTTGTGCTGACCCTTCAATAGGTCTTTTTATTGTTGCCGACGGTATGGGAGGGCAGGCTGCCGGTGAGGTGGCAAGCCAGACGACGGTAGAGGTGATAAAAAACGGCCTGGCTGACTGGTTAAGCAAGTACCAGCCAAGCCAGGAACTGTTTGCAAAGGCCATTACTGTTGCCAACACGGCGGTTTACGAAATGGCCCGAAGAAAGGCCGGAATGAAAGGAATGGGGACTACGGTTACAGGGATCCTTCTGGACAGCGGCAATAACCGTTATTATGTTGCAAATGTTGGAGACAGCAGGGTTTACAGGATACGGGGAGGAAATATCGAACAGCTCACCATGGACCATTCTCTTGTCGCATTGCAGCTCTCTATGGGAATCATTACGCCGGATGAGGCAAAGAGGGCCTCCCACAGGAATGTTATTACTCAGGCAATCGGGACTGCTGAAAGTGTGAATGTAGATACAAAGGCTGAAGATGTCGTCTCTGACGATCTGATTCTTATCTGTTCAGACGGGTTGTCTTCGCTGGTAGAAGATGCTGATATGCTGAATGTGGTCGGGAGACATAAAGACAATCTTGATAATGCTGCGAATGAGCTGATCAGCCTTGCAAACTTCAACGGAGGGAGTGATAATATCTCTGTGATTCTCATAAGGTTCACAATTTAGGAGAATGGGGTATGGCTAAACTCGTTGTTAAATTTCAGGATGTCATCATAAAGGAACAGCCTCTGGACAAGGAGTCCGTCACTATTGGAAGGAAGGAAGAGAACGACCTCTGTCTCGATAATATGGCCATTTCCGGTCATCATGCAAGGATAGACAGGACAAAGGATATATACACGCTTGTTGACCTTAAGAGCACGAACGGGACATTTGTCAACGGCAAGAGGGTGGCGTCGGCAGTCTTAAAGCCTAACGACTGGATTACTATAGGCAAGCATATCTTATATTTCAAAGAGGGGTGAGGCCATGAATATGATCTTTCCAGCCATTGAACCGGTGATAGATGAGAAAGGCATCAATGTTGAGAAATTTGACGAGCTGTTTAACAAGGCAGTTGTCCAGTATCCGGACGGTTTTTTTGCCTTTACCTTCCAGAAGCCTGGAGAAACTGATACTATTTATCTCTTCGTTGTAAATGGTCATCCTTACGGCGCCGGTATGATCGAAAAGGGAAACCCCACCTTCTTTAATGTAAAGGAGTTTTTTGATATCTTTTCAAAACATGGCACAGGGGAGATAATATATTATAAGGTTGAAAGAAAGCTTTTACAGTGTATCCTCATCTATTTCAGCAAAGAGCCGACCCAGAAGTTTTCGAGCGATATGGTTGACATGGAAAAGGTCATGACCAGCCTGGAAACAGCAGGTTCCGACTCTATCATTGCATTGAAAAGCGGAAACAGGGTTGAGTTTTCCATATCCCTTAAGGGGAGGTTGTCTTTCAATTTTTTCACAGAACCCTCTCTTGCAGATGAACAACCTAGGGATGCCCTTCTCGTTTATATATACAGCCAGCAGGACCCTCCGATTACCCTGGAGATATTCAATGACATCCGCCCTATACCCGCGTCCGATGCGATCCATCCTAAGACCGAATTGCCCAAAAGCCTGACTGAACATTACTCGATCCCTCCGGCCCCGTCATTGAGCGCAAAGGCCGGGGTGACCCTGATGCTGGACAACAAGGTTGTAGGCAGGTTCCTTATCTCTAAACCTGAGACAATAATAGGAAGGAATCCCGGGAGCGATATCCTGATTGAAAACCCCGGTGTATCAAGGCAGCATGCCCTGATACGTGAGGAGGACGGCAGATTTATAATAGAGGATAAAGGGAGCGCCAACGGGACATTTATTGAGAACGAAAAGATAACCTCAAGAGAGCTTAAAGACGGTGATCGGATCAAGATATTGAAGTATGAGATGCTGTTTAATATTATTACTGCAAAGAGTGAGGATGAAGAGGCCGAGACGGAAAAGACGATGTATATCGAATCTGCGGTAGTCAAGGAGAAAAAGGTTGTAACCCCTCTCCTCAAGCTTGAAGACGGGCAGGAGTTTAAAATAAAATCTTCGATAACGACCATAGGAAGCGATGAAAATATGGGGATAAGGCTTGATGGCCGCTTAATATCCGGTCATCAGGCGAGCATACTGATGAACAAGGATGGCATAGCTACCCTTTCCTGCAGTACCAAGAGCCTGTTTTCTTCGACAAAGGTAAACGGAAAGAGCGTTACACAACAGGCGCTTCGTGATGGAGATGTAATAGAGATAGGCAAGTATAAGATGGTTTACAAGGCCCAGTAGAAAAGAGTGAGATAAACGCGGATAGCAACTTGGTCTAAATTTTACATCCGAATGATTTCAGCATTTCCGCAAGCTCGCTTAGCGGCAAACCTACCACGTTGGAGTAGCACCCTTCTATCCCATCTATAAATGCAGCGGCCCTTCCCTGGATTCCATAGGCCCCGGCCTTGTCCATTGGATCGCCTGTGGCAATATAGGCATTAATCTCTTCATCTGATACCGGCTTGAACTTGACTTTGGTCTTGGCCAGGGTGGTCTTTTGCTCCGACGTTTTGGCATCAATGACCGCCATGCCGGTTATGACAGTGTGGCTTCTTCCTGACAGAAGCCTGAGCATATTTTTTGCATCGTCCCTGTCTTCGGGTTTTCCAAGCTGTTCACCATCAATAACTACGATGGTATCTGCCCCGATCACCAGCCCTTCCTGAAACTGTCCTGCTACCTCACTGGCCTTTTCAATGGCCAGCCTCAAGGCTGCATCTTCAGGAGGCTCGCCTACTTTAATTACTTCAGGGACATGGCTTGGTATAACAACCGGCTCAATCCCTATCTGCCTGAGGAGGTCTAATCTTCTTAGGGAATTGGAGGCGAGGATGATCTGCATTATATCCCTGCTCTGCTGGAACCTCCCTGCCGGATTCGGTTATACCTAAATCCTGCAATCGAACCACAGAGCAACGGAGGAAACCCTTTAATACCAATAAAATGATTAGGTGTCAGGTCTATAAAATGATTAGGTGTCAGGTCTACATTCTTGACGAAAAAGGAGACAACTTGTTGATAAGAGTCAAAAGCGGTCGCTCTGTCAGAAGTGTAGACCTGACACCTATGTATTTCAAAGCGGCCATTATTTTATCAGCCCCAAAACCTTAGCCATAAACTCAAGGGCGTCTCTATTTACAAAGATTATGGTGAAAAATAATATGATAAACATGATGGTGAACTTTCTGTCCAACTTCAGCAAACCGTTCTCTATCCTTGCCTCAAGTTCTGTCTTAACAGTTTGCATCTCCTGACGAACCAAGAGTATATCAGCTTTTGATGCGAGTTCTTTTGTCAGTTCATCCCTTATCTCAAGTTTTTTCTGTAGGGCAACGGCCTCTGCCTTTTTCTCTATAACATCAAGGCCAACTTCTATGGCAGTGGCAACCTTCTTCGCCTCTTCCTTGCCAACCCTCTCCTCAAGGAACTGATATACATCTATTGGTATGGATTGCGCCATGTTGCGACTCTATCACCGGGTATTGATGTTGTCAATAAAATTCAGTATTGTAAAATGATTAGGTGTCAGGTCTACATTCTTGACAAAAAAGGAGACAACTTGTTGATAAGAGTCAAAAGCGGTCGCTCTGTCAGAAGTGTAGACCTGACACCTATGTATTCCTGCCTCATGGATGTCACCTTCGACGAGGCTCGTTGCCGCATCCGCACAAGATCAGGCCCTCAGGTCAAAATCTGATAAAATGGCTCAGACCTCCAACGAATTGCGCCGGCATGCGCTGGAGGCCGGCCAATCCATCTTGACTCTTCTAACGAACGTCGTCTCGATTGCGACTTTGACGTTATCCTTTTTTTGGTCTGGTTATGTATTGACAGGTTGCAGGGATATCTGTATACTTTCTGCTCAAAATGATATTAGTGGGGTGTCTATGGCAAAGAAGGTGATACGCAAGAAGATTCCTGTGGGGATGGATGAGTTTGTAACCTCAAGGTCAAAGATATTAAAATACCTTTCCGATAACTTCAGAGCTGTGGTGATTGCAGCATCCGTGATCGGGGTATTGTTTATCTCCTACATAGGCTGGGGAACATACAGCAGGCAGAGGGACCAGAAGGCTGCGGATGCGCTGAGCGCTGCGATGAAGGTCTATCAGGCAAAGATTGAGCCTGCCGGTACAACACCGGATACCTTTAAAACAGCTGATGACAAATACAGGGCAACTGTAACCAAATTTATGGAGCTTGCAAAGAGCAACAGAGGTTGCCCTGTTATATGCTGCAAATGTCCATTATAACCTCAAGGAGTATGATAAGGCCATTGAGATTTATAACAGGCTGCTGTTTAAAATTGAACGCGAAGATCCAAGCCTTCATGGGAATATCAATGAAATAAAGGTAGCTCCCGGCATAACAAGGGATTCTGCTGTTTATGGAATGGCTTACTCGTACGAACAGAAGGGGGACTTAAAAAAGGCTGTAGAGTTTCAAACCATGCTGACCTCGTCAAAGGATACCCATCTCATGGAAATGGGGCTTTCCTCTCTCGGAATGCTTTATGAAAAGAGCAACGACAAGGCAAAGGCCCTGGAGACCTACCAAAAGGTAATCTCAGATTTCCCTGAATCGTCAAATCTCTCCGGGATTAAAGAAAAAATTGAAAGGTTAAAGGCTAAAGGTTAAAGGCCAAGGATATATGTTGAATAGCAGATTACGGAGTATAACGGCTTCTTTATTTTTTTCTTTTACCTTTCATCTTTCACCTTTTACATCCTTTGCCTTTGATTGGCCCACATTTCAGGGCGGCCCTTTAAGGAATGGGGTCTCAGATGAACAGTTTAGAATCCCTGATAGGGTAGGGTGGAGGGTGGACGTAAGGGAAGAGTTGCCTCCCTCGTATAAGCCTGTTGAGTTTTCAGTTCCAGTTGTCTCAGGTGATGAGATTTATGTTGGAACCTCGATAAAGATATTCTTCCGCCTTTCTGCAAGGGATGGTTCCATAGTCTGGAGCTTTAAGACCCCGGAGGGGATAGAGTCAACGGCTACGATATCTGAAGATTCAGTCTTCTTTGGAGATAACAGCGGGACATTGTATGCATTACAAAGGAAGGATGGGAGCCTTATCTGGAAGCACGAGAGCGGAGGCGAGATACTCTCATCACCTCTGCTTGTTAAGGGGATTGCATATCTTTCCAATGCGGTTGGAGAGGTGTTTGCCCTGGATGCATATACAGGGAAGAAACTCTGGCAATACAAGAGATCCGGGCAGAAGGGTTACAGTATAAGAGGTTCCTCATCTCCATCCCATGACGGCTCCAATCTTTATGCCGGTTTTTCGGACGGGTTTGTCGTTGCATTAAACCCTTTTGACGGCGCCCTTCTCTGGGAGAAAAGGCTTGCAGAGGCGAAGAGTCAGTTTAAGGACATAGATGCTTCCCCTGTGCCGGACGGCGATTCTTTGTATGTGTCGTTTTACGACGGGAGCCTGTATTCTTTGAAGGCAGTTGACGGCTCCATAAACTGGAAGTTCGATGCCGGCGGGGCAGGGACCCCAGCCATTGGCAAAGATGCCGTTTTTCTTCCTTCATCCAGAGGGTCTGTTTCTTCTCTGGATAAGATTACTGGAAAGCAAAACTGGGCGCATAAACTCGAAAAAGCGATTGCATCATCCATTATTGCAGTTGACGGATATCTTCTCTTCGGCCTGTCGGACAACGGGGTAAAGGCAATTGACGCTGAAAAAGGCGAAGAGAAATGGAGGTACACCCCAGGTTCAGGGGTATACAATGGTCTGGCCTATTCCAACGGGAACCTGTATTTCATCTCTAACGGCGGTTTTATATACTCGATACCGTGTAAGTGAAAATCAAGGATGAGGGCGGAGGGCTGAAGGATGAGTAAGAGAGCATCAAAGGATCTTTCAATTCATCCCTCATCCTTCATCCTTTTTACCTTGTTGTTTTTGAGGTTATCATGCCCAAGCCCCTGAACATAGCCATCCTCTGGCACATGCACCAGCCCTATTACAAAGACCTTGTTACAGGCAAGTACTTCATGCCGTGGGTTAGGCTGCACGGCATCAAGGACTACTATGACATGGCGGCCATCCTTGAAGAGTTCCCGAATGTCCACCAGACCTTTAACATGGTCCCGTCCCTTGTTGACCAGATCCTCGATTATGTTGACAGCAATGCAACTGACACCCATCTTGACCTTGCCCTTAAACCTGCTGCCGAACTGACCACTTCCGAAAAAGAGTCAATACTTCAAAACTTCTTCCTTGCCAACTGGGAAAACATGGTAAAGCCGTACCCACGCTACTGGGATATCCTTAAGACAAGGGGGTTTGTATATTCAAAAGATGATTTAAAGGACATCCAGAGATACTTTATTACCCAGGACTATCTTGATCTCCAGGTCCTCTTTAATCTGGCGTGGTTCGACCCGATATTTAAGGCCAATGACAGGTTTTTAAGAGGTCTTGTCAAAAAGGGACGGGACTTCACAGAAGATGAAAAGATTGAACTTATAAAGAAACAGCGGGAGGTATTGGCCTTAATAATCCCGAAATACAGGGATATGGAGGAGAGGGGGATCATAGAGATATCCACTACCCCTTATTACCATCCCATATTGCCCCTCCTTTGCGATTCTTTTGCAGCAAAGGTGGGCATACCCGACATTAAGCTTCCAAAAAAGAGGTTCCTGCACCCTGAGGACGCAGTTGCCCAGGTGAATAAGGCAGTGGAGTTCCATAAAAGGGTTTTCGGAAGGGCGCCAAGGGGGATGTGGCCCTCGGAGGGCTCCGTAAGCGAGGAGATAATACCTATAATCTCTGATGCAGGGATAAAATGGATAGCAACCGACGAGGAGATCCTTGCCAAATCGGTTAATGCCCTATTTGAGAGGGATAAGGATGAGGTTGTAAAGGATGCCGGCGCCCTCTATCGCCCTTATAACGCCAGGGTGGGAGATAAGGGTGTCAGCATGTTTTTCAGAGACCATTCACTCTCCGACCTGATAGGATTCGTGTATTCCAAGTGGGACCCTGAGCACGCATCTCAGGACTTCATAAACAGACTACACAAAATAAGAGATAAGCTCCTTACCCAGGGGAACCTGGATGAATTTGTCATTCCCATAATACTTGATGGTGAAAATGCCTGGGAGTATTACAAAAACGACGGACGTGACTTCCTCCGCTCCCTTTATGGCAAGCTCTCTAACGATCCCCTTATCAGGGCCGTCACCATGAGCGAATACCTTGAGGCCAACCCTCCTAAAGCGACTCTTCCTCACCTCTTCTCAGGCTCATGGATAAACCACAACTTCAGGATCTGGATAGGTCACGAAGAGGACAATACTGCCTGGGACCTGCTGGAAGAGACAAGAAGTGCGCTGGTGGGGTTTGAAAGAGAAGGGACGGCAGACAAAGCTGCAATTGCCAGGGCATGGCAGGAGATATACATAGCAGAGGGGAGCGACTGGTGCTGGTGGTACGGGGATGAGCACAGCACTGAGAATGATGATGCCTTTGACGAGCTTTTCAGGAAGCACCTGATGAACGTGTACATGCTGTCGGGAAAGGAGATACCAGAGGAGCTTTTCATCCCTGTTATCAGGGAGGACAAGGTATGCAAGCCGACCATAGACCTGGTCTCCTTCATATCTCCGGCCATAGACGGCGAGGTCTCCAACTATTTTGAGTGGCTTTCCGCCGCATATTACGATGTTACAAAGGTCGGCGGCACCATGCACAGGGTTGAAAGCATAGTATCCCATATATATTACGGCTTCAACCTCGCCAATATGTATATCAGGCTGGATGCAAATCTAACCCTTATAGGAGGCGATAAGGGTGAGTTTATATATACTGTAAATATACTTAACCCGACGCAATATAAGGTAGAGGTCCACTGTTGCAGAAAGGGGGACAGCCTGACTTACGACGGCGCGCTGTATCGCGAAATTGACGATAAGTGGGTTAAGCAAAAACCGCTGGCCAGGCTTGCCATAAAAGACATCATCGAGATGGAGATACCGTTTGCAGATATCAATGTATCCAAGAAGGACCAGGTCCAGTTCTTTGTTACAGTCAAGAAAGATGGAACAGA
>JACQYJ010000109.1 GCA_016208525.1 Deltaproteobacteria bacterium
TCACAGAACATCGCATCTTTAAAGTCTATAAGAAGGACTTTTTTACCTTTAAAAACGCATCCAGCGCCATGTCCAGGTCATTGTTAGTGTGAGTTGCCATTACTGTAGCCCTCAGCCTGCATTTACCCTCCTGGACACTAGGAGGTCTGATACCGGATACGAATATACCTTCCTCAAACAGTCTTCTGCTGAACTCCATGGTCTTTCCCGCGTCTCCAACAAAGACAGGTATTATAGGCGTCTCGCTCCCCATGGTGTCAAACCCGAGAGAATCAAGCCCCTTCTTAAGATACCATGTTTTCTCCCAAAGCGCCTCCCTCAGGGAGGGCTCATCCTCAACCAGGTCAATGGCAGCAATGCTTGATGCAAGGACGGAAGGCGGCAGAGAGGTAGAGAATATAAACCCTCTGGCCCTGTTAATCAGGTAGGCTATAAGCTCCCTGCTCCCGGCAATGTATGCCCCGAATGTCCCCAACGCCTTTCCCAGGGTACCCATCTGGATGATGTCATCATCAGACTTCAACCCGAAATGCTCAAGGCTTCCTTTCCCCGTACTCCCCAGGACACCTGTCGCATGGGCGTCATCCACCATCAGCATTGCGCCATGCCTCTGGGCAAGTTCAACTATTTCCGGCAACGGGGCAATATCTCCGTCCATGCTGAAGACAGAGTCGGTAACGATTAATCTGCGTGAGCCTGCGGGGACTGTCCCAGATTTACGGACGAAGCAAAGCGAAGTCGTAGAATCGGGACTGTCCCCAGATAGGAGCCTCTCCAACGCATCCATATCCTTATGCGGATACCTCTTAAACTCAGCCCTTGATAGGACACAGCCGTCAATGATACTGGCATGGTTGAGTTTGTCGGAAAACACAGTATCCCCTCGACCGACAAGGGCAGGGATGACGCTGACATTGGCGGTATACCCTGAATTAAAGACAAGGGCTGCCTCTGTCCCCTTGAACCTGGCTATCCTTTCCTCCAGTTCCTGGTGAAGTCCCATGTTTCCTGAAACAAGCCTCGATGCCCCGCTGCCAACCCCGTGCCTTTCTATGGCTTTCATGGCAGCCTCTTTGAGCCTTGGATGGTCTGCAAGCCCCAAATAATTGTTGGAGCAGAGGAGGACTACCTCTTTCCCATCTATCCTGACCCTTGGCCCCTGCGCGCCTTCTCTGCTGCGGAGGGTGCGGTAGAGGCCGGAGGCCTTTAAATTTTCAAGTTCTTCAGTTAAAAAATCATGCATTAACAACCTCACCGCAAAAACAGCAACAACTTTTTTATCCGCAGATTACACAGATTTCACAGATTAAAGCTCTTAAACCTATAAAAAGCAATTAGCCACGGACTTACACGGATTTACACAGACATTTCAAAGGCTTACAAAAAAACATGGAGTCCTCTTTTTGGTGAGGCCTTTTATCTTTTCAGATGTTCGTTTTATCCGTGTTCATCCGTGGCCAACTGCCGTTTTTTGGTTAATATCTGCGGCCATCTGCGTAATCTGTGGACAAATATCTCTTCTCATTGCATTTGTTTATTGTTCCACTTCAAGCCCCAGGTCTTCGATCATCTGCAAAAGCTCCTCGGGCTTACGTCCCTTTGTCAGGAGATAGTTCCCTATCAGCGTCCCATTTGCCCCTGCCATGAATATCATGCTCTGGAGGTCTTGGAAAGTAACCTCGCGGCCGCCGGAAACTATTATGTTTTTATCGGGGAGTATGAACCTGTATACAGCTATGGCCTTCAGCCCTTCAAGTGGCGGGACGGTCTTCATACCCTCCATCCTGGTCCCCTTTATCGGATTCAGGAAGTTTATTGGAACGGAGTCCACGTCCAGATATTTCAAAGTAAAGGCCAGTTCAACCCTCTGCTCCAGTGTCTCTCCAAGACCCAATATCCCTCCGCAACAGGTCTTAAATCCCATCTCCCTGGCCATCTTCACCGTATTTACATCATCATCATAATCATGAGTGGTGCAGATATTCGGGAAATAGGTTCTGGCAGTCTCAAGGTTGTGATGATAACTCTCAAGCCCGGCCTCTTTCAGTCTTAAAAGAGCATCTTTGGTCATTATCCCAAGGGATGCACACCTCTCCATCCCGTCACCGATCTTCTGAAGAGCCTGACAGAGACGATCCAACTCCTTTTCGCTCTCAACCCTGGTGCCGCTGGTAACTATGCTGAACTCCCTGGACTTCATCCCCCTTGCCTTTTTGGCTGCTTCCGCTATGGCATCTGGTTCAATTAGGCCGTATTCTGTTGCATCGGTATTATAGAAGGCCGACTGGCCGCAGAATGAACAATCCTCCGGGCATCTGCCGGATTTGGCGTTAACTATGGAACAGAGGCTTACCTTGTTACCTTTAAAATGCTCCCTTATTCTGCTACCGGCAGCCAACAGGTCATAAATCCTGCCTCCTTCAATCTTTATCAAGTCACATGCGGTTTTATAGCTGATCCCTTCACCGGCAATCACCCTCTCCGCCGTCTTAAATATCTCCTCACTATTCAAAAAAGACCTCCTCATAGTATATCTGCAAAGTCAAAGTTTATAACGATTCTCAACCAATTGTCAACATTATATATATAATAAGTTAACAATCAAGACGCCTCACTAAAAGAGTTCTCTAATTAATTGACACCCCTCCCCTACTTTGATATTCTGACGCAGGAAAGCCGATATTGATGATTTAGTGAGGCAGGGATTATATGCTGTTAATGATAGACAACTATGACTCCTTCACCTACAACCTGGTACAGTATCTGGGCGAGTTAGGTGAGGATGTCAGGGTTTACAGGAACGACAAGATAACCATAGAAGAGATCGAAAGGATGCGGCCTGAGAGGATTGTAGTCTCTCCAGGGCCATGCACTCCAAAAGAGGCAGGGATTTCTGTCGATGTCATAAAACGCTTTATGGGGAAGACACCTATCTTAGGTGTATGTCTTGGGCATCAATCCATTGGATATGCACTCGGAGGGGAGATCATAAGGGCAGACAGGCTCATGCATGGAAAGACATCACCCATATTCCATGACGGGAAGACCATATTCAAGGGTATTGAAAACCCATTCGATGCCACAAGATACCACTCTCTCCTGATTAAGAAAGAGACCCTGCCATCGGTGCTGGAGATATCGGCCTGGACAAAGGAAGGTGAGATCATGGGAGTTCGTTATAAACATAGTGGTCAGGGGTCGGTGGCCGGTGGTCAGAAAGAGATTATTCTTGAAGGGATACAGTTTCACCCGGAATCTATCTTGACAAAGTCGGGAAAAGAGATATTGAGGAACTTTCTGGAGATGACGAGGAAATAATATGAGACTTAAAAACTGCAAAACACAGAGACCACAGAGATAAATTTTGAGTATAAGAACCTTTTAAAACCCTTTACTTCTCTCTGTTCTCATGCTTTAGATTTAAAAATTATTGGGCTTTTAAAAGTCACCTTTTGAGTGCACAGAGAAAAGATTTAAAACAAGAGCCTCACAAGGTTTTTCTTTTGGTATTAAAGGGTTTGTTCCGTTGCTCTGTGATTCGATTGCAGGATTTAGGTAATATGTTAAAGGGTTTAGACCAGCAGTAACACTCTCGCAGCATGGAGCTATGATGAAACGTGTCCTGCCGGTAATCACCTTTGTACTCCTTCTTTTCCCTTTATTCACCTTTGCCGAAACCAAGGAGATCACTGCCGAAGGGACATACAACATGGGAGACGGAGAGACACTAAAAGGGTTGCGTCCCCTTTATAACCGCTATTGTAGAGGAAGAGGTTCTAATAGTGGTTCAGGTGAACGGCAAACTTAGAGGAAAGGTGACCGTTCCCGCTGGCGCAACGGATGATGCTGTCAAGGAAGCTGCCCTTGCCGATGAGAAGGTAAAGGAACATACAGCAGGTAAGGAAATCAAAAAGGTCGTGATTGTGCCAAAAAAGCTGGTGAATGTGGTGGTAACTTAGTGGACGAGGCAGCATGTGATTGAAGAAAAAAGAGAAAAGATCAATACTATAATCATCCTGTCATTCACCTTTTTGTTTATCTTCCTTATGGCGCTTTCCAAGAACGCTGACTATGACATATTCTTTCACCTTGCCACAGGGAAACAGATAGTCGAAACAGGCAGTATTAATCAGCTTTCCGACCCCTTTTCCCTTACCACATCCAATCCTATGATGACCACATCGTGGTTGTCAGGGGTTGTCTTTTACATCCTCAATAATGTTGCCGGGATGGAAGGGTTGGTTGTTTTAAAGGCCATTGTTATAACAGCGGTCTTTTTTTTCATGTATAAAAATATAAGAACCTCTGCCCGACACGGGTCGGCAGACATTTATATATGCTCCGCAGTTCTGATAGTTGCGGCTTACGCCGTAAGAATGAGGATGTTTGTGCGGCCGCTTATATTTGAACTTCTACTCCTCTCGCTCTACATCTACATTCTTAACTCATACAGGCATAAAGGGAGCAAGCTGCTATTCGCGCTCCCGTTCCTTCAGATTATCTGGGTAAACGTCCACCCGAGTAGCATACTGGGAGTGGCTTTGCCTTTTTTATTCCTTGTGGGGGAGGGGATAAAATACCTCTTTAACTGGATGCCGCTCCTTGACAAGAGAGGGCTCCAGTCTTTGGCCTGGGTAGCCGTTGTGATGATTGTCGCATCAATGGTAAACCCAAGAGGATATGGTGCTATTTTGTTCCCGTTTAAGTTAACAGGGCAGGAAATCTACATGGCGCACATAGATGAATGGCAGCCTTTAAAGATCATGCATCTTATCGGATATGGTTTTAGGTATACATGGGGCTTTTCACTCCTTTCACTTTTGACTGTCTTTGCCCTACTTTATCAGTGGAGAAAGACCGATCTTACAGAGGCAATGCTTTTTTGTCTATTTATGTTTTTAGCCCTTAGGAGGGTAAGGGTCATTCCCGAATCCGTGATAGTGATGGCCCCGATTGCCTCAAAAGGCTTGGCCGAAATTATCTCCAGGCTCGATTTGAAGAAGTTAGGATATAAGGGTGCTATAAACGGCATTTTGATCGTTACCTTGTCCGTTGTGTTTTATATGGATGTCTTGAACAGCAAGACCTATGCCTTCGGCCTTGGCTTGAAAGACAGGGTCTTTCCGGCAAAAGCGGTGGACTTTCTGAAAGAAAACAATATCACCGGGAACATGTATAACTCGTTGGGTTATGGCGGTTATCTGATGTGGAGGCTTTATCCTCGGCATAAGGTCTTTATAGATGGACGGATAGAGATTTATGATGAGAGGCTTTATAAAGACTATCTGGATGCCCATTCAAATCCTGATACATGGAAGGCGATAGCCGAAAGATATGATATAGATTGGGTCATTCTGGAATATTCCAGAGACTATGCCAAAAAGGAAAGGATGCCCCATCTTGTAGGCAATCCAGACTGGGCCCTGGTCTATTGGGACCCGGTAGCTACCGTATATGTCAAAAGAGGTCCTAAAAATGACGATATAATTAAAAGATTTGAATACAGATATGCACGCCCCAGTGACCTTGATTTTTCCTATATAGACTTATACCTGTTACATGAAAAAGATAAGGTCGGATATGTGATCGAAGAGCTAAAAAAGAACAACTCCACAAACCCTGACAACGAGGAATCATATATGGCCAATGCCTATATCAATTATTACCTCGGGAACAAGAATGAGGCATTGAGAGAGTTGAAAAAAGCCATAGAGATCAATCCCAACATCGGCTTTGCTTACTCATCCATGGGCGAACTTTATCGGGAGATGGGAGACAAAAAGATGGCGGAAACCGCCTATCTTAAGGCCTTAAATATTGATCCCAGTGATCAGCTTGCTATCGCTGGGCTGAAAAGTATCAGGCAACATTCAAAACGGTAGCACAGGTTCTTATATATGAGTAAATTTGACATAGAACGGATAAACCTAAAAACGGCAATTCATTAACCACAGAGGCACAGAGACACAGAGAAATCAAGGAGTTAGAGGATTTTGAGTAGAGACGCAAAATCTTGCGTCTCTACTCAGTGGGTTAGTGTCTTTAATGTCTCAAGTTGTTGTTTTTCCTCTGTGTTCTCTGTGCCTCTGTGGTTCAACTGCTTTTTTTAGGATAAACAGATAGAATGTAGTAACATCACTACAACTGGAGGCTGATATGCTGCAAGTGGGGTTGAGAGAGGCAAATATGCACTTTTCAAAGTATCTAAAGATAGTCAGGGACGGGCAGGATGTCATCGTGACTGAGAGGGGAACCCCTGTGGCTATTATAAAACCGCTCATTAAAGAGGGAACCCCGGAAGATAAAATCAGGCGCCTGGAAGAGCAGGGATTGTTGCGAAGGGCGGCCAAGGGGAGGTTGCCGCTCGGTAGACCAATTACAATTGCAGGCAAGTCTTTATCCGAAACCTTGATAGAAGGAAGGGAATACAGGTTTTAATGAAACTACCCTGGATATATATGGATACCAGCACCTACCTGAAGCTCTTTCAGAAAGAGCAGGGTTCGGCTAAGGCAAAGAAGCTTGTTAAAGAGAGCAGCCTGCTTTCCTCTGCCGTCCTTACAACTGAGTGTTTTTCAACTTTTTCAAGGCGTAAGCAGGGTAGGGAGATAGATGAAAAGACGTTTGACAGGTTGGTAAACCGTGTAAAAAAAGACTTGCCGTATATTGAATTAATAAAAGTGACGGATGAAGTCTTAAAGAAAACAGAGGAAGTTGCATTACGCTCAACTGCGCGAACCCTCGATGCAATTCACATAGCCTCTGCATTATTATTCCAGGAGTTAACGGGAGTCGAACTTACATTTGTCACATCTATCTGATAAGAAACAAGAGGGCGTTGCGAAGGATGAAGGATTGAAGACCGTGTTTGTTGGTTAATATTTTAATTAAGTTCGTAGGGTGCGTTCCACGCACCATATGGACTGTCGCCAACCGATTTTAACCAGTGAAGTTATGCTGCATAGTTTACGCGAGGGCATCATAAGGGCACAGAGAACGCTTCCATTTAAAATAGAGGCATGGGTATTACTGCCGGACCATTTGCACTGCATCTGGACATTGCCGGAGGATGACGCTAACTTTTCCTCACGCTGGGCTATTATAAAACGTCATGTAAGTAAAGAGTCAAATGAGATTCATTTAGTGCGTGAGACGCACCCTACGAGGCTAATATGCATCGTTTTCTTGTAGTAATTGAAAAAGCAAACGGCAACTATTCTGCATATTCGCCGGATTTACCGGGTTGTATGGCGACCGGCGCTACGCGTGAAGAGGCAGAATTGAATATCCATGAGGCAATCGAATTGCATGTGCATGGGCTTCAGGAGGACAATCAAGAAATCCCGGAGTCTCATTCGTTTGCGGAATATGTGGCTGTTCTATAACCGTGTAGTGTTGCTTGCTGACAACATAGTCGAGTAGGGTGGGCTGTGCCCACCGATAAGGGATTGATTGGTGAGGGGGGCGGAGATGATAACTCAGGAACAGATAAATCAGGCAATGACGGCTATTGTCAGCGGTTACAAGCCGGAAAAGATCATTCTGTTTGGTTCTTACGCCTACGGGGAGCCGACAAAGGATAGTGATGTTGATTTGCTGGTGATCAAAGATGATGAATTGCCTAAAATCAAAAGGAATCGCGTGGCAAGAAGTTATCTGAGGGACTTTACATTCCCGGTTGATGTTATCGTAAAGACAAGAAAAGAGTTTGAGACCCTCAAAGATGTTGTTGGAACAATAGTTTATACGGCCAACAAATATGGCAGGATAGTATATGGATAAAGGGAAGATCATACAGGATTTGGTTCATCAATGGATTCATATAGCAGAAAGGGATTTGCTGACTGCTAAACAGGGCCTGGAGGCTGAAACAGTCGTTACAGAAACTGTGAGTTTTCATTGCCAGCAAGCGGTAGAGAAGTATTTAAAGGCTTTTTTAGTTAAACATCAGATTGAGTTTTCAAAGACGCACAGCATAATGATGCTTTTAAACCTTTGTTCTAAGGTGGATAAGTCGTTTAAAGAGGATTTATCAGAGGCCGACGTCCTGACAGATTATGCAGTTGAGATTCGTTATCCTGATGACTGGTATGAACCCACGATAGAAGAGTCAAAGCAGGCGTATGAGATGGCAGTGAGAGTTAAAGGGTTTGTTCTTGATAAACTTAAGGCATAGTTTGTAATGGTGCGTCCTACGCACCATTATATATGGACATGATATGCCCGAATACCGCAGACCAAAAACTTCTGGCGGCACATATTTTTTCACAGTAAGGATGTAACACCGGTTTTGTGTGATGGGTTTCACCCATCCTACATTGCTGAATAAGGTAGGGTGGGCTGCGCCCACCAAGACATGCAATGGAATAATAGGTAAAATAGAAAGAGCTAAGACAAGCATAGAGATAAAGAGGGAGGTAACAATGGAAGCTATAAGGCTTAAAGTTCACGCTGAGAAGGATGGGGAGATTGTTCTCCATGATCTGTCAATACACAGAAACGATAGACTGGAGGTCATCCTGATAAAGGAAGAAGGAGGAATGCAGCCGAAGAAAACAACCGAAGCTGGAGACCCTGTATTAAGGCTTCAAGGCCTTGGCAAAGGTATTTGGAAGGGGATAGACCCTGATGCTTATGTGAAGAATCTTCGGGAAGGATGGGAGTGATGAAGGTATTTTGGGATACCAATCTCTTCATTTATCTGATAGAGGAGACATCCAATGCCTTTGAGGAGGTTATTTCTCTCAGGAAAGCGATGCTGAGGAACGGATACCAGCTGGCAACATTCACCCTTACAGTTGGAGAAGTATTGGTAAAGCCTATTCAGGAAAAGGCAACAGCTTTGGCCGAGCAGTACAAAAAACTACTATATTCGCCATCCATTGAAATGATCTCATTTTCTGAAGCTGCAGCGGAAAAATATGCTGAGATCAGAGCTGCCCATGCCATCAAGCCGCCGGATGCCCTCCAGCTGGCCTGCGCATCCATAGCTAAAGCAGATATCTTCATAACAAACGATAGCCGTCTCTCAGCAAAGAATATTGCTGGGATAGGATCTATAATTGCTCTAAAAGACTGGCGACCTTGTTTTGAAAGGGCTTAACACAGAGAGGGAATTATGATAAAAGACGCAATTGCAAAGGTCGTAGAAAGAAAGAACCTTACTGAAGATGAGATGGTCTCGGTCATGCGGGAGATCATGGAGGGTGAGGCGACACCGGCCCAGATAGCATCGATCATTACAGCCCTACGCATGAAAGGCGAGACTGTTGATGAGATCACCGGGGCTGCAAGGGTAATGAGAGAGAAGGCCCTGAAGGTGAAGACGAAGGCTCCTGTGGTTGTTGACACATGCGGGACCGGAGGAGATGAGACTTTTACATTTAACATCTCGACTGCTGCGGCCTTTGTCGTTGCAGGGGCAGGGATTACTGTTGCAAAGCACGGGAACAGGTCGGTATCAAGCAAGTCCGGTAGCGCCGATGTCCTTAAGTCGCTCGGAGTAAATATAGAGGCCGAAGTCCAGAAGGTCGAGGAGTGCCTTGATTCGATAGGAATAGGTTTCCTCTTTGCCCCTCTTATGCACGGTGCGATGAAATATGCCGCCCCTGTGAGAAGGGAAATAGGGATAAGGACTGTATTCAATATCCTAGGCCCCCTTACTAATCCGGCAGGAGCCCAGTATCAGGTGCTTGGTGTTTACAGGAGCGAGCTTACCGAGATGCTGGCAGAGGTCTTGAGGAATCTGGGTTCCGTGAGGGCCTTTGTCGTGAGCGGCAACGACGGGCTTGATGAGATAACCCTTACTGCGGAGACTAAGGTTTCCGAGTTGAAGGATGGGGTTGTAAATACATACTATATAAAACCTGAAGACTTTGGAATGACCCGTTGCAAGCTGTTTGAGCTTCAGGGCGGGGACCCTGACGACAACGCAGGGATAATCCGTGAGATTTTAAAAGGTGAAAAGGGAGCAAAGAGGGACGTAGTAGTCCTCAATGCTGCCGCTGCTATTACTGCTTCCGGTAAGGCAAATGACATCAAGGATGGTATAAAACTGGCCGAGGAGGCCATTGACAGCGGGAAGGCCTTGGAAAAACTTGAAAGACTTATAGAAATAACGAACAGGTGATATGGTTTTATCAGATATAAAGAGAGCGATTGTTTCAGGATTAAGAAACCTTCCTATAAAAGTCAGGTCTGCGGCTATTTATGGTTCGTCGGCGAGGGGAACTCAGACGAGGGATTCCGATTTGGATTTACTCTTAATCTCGGAAGATGTCAACCCAAGAAGACACAGAAGAGGCAATACGATTGCCATGATAAAGGAGAAGCTCGCGCTGGACATCCCTCTGGATATTCTTTTGCTGACGCCTGCCGAATGCCTGTCAAACTTTAGGAATCATAATCCTCTGTTTCTGGATATCACTGTGGAAGGACAGGTGTTGCTTGACGAAGATAATTTTCTCAAGTCTTTGATGGAAGAAGCGAGCGCTTACATAGATGAGCGTCATATCAGGAAATCGGATGATGGTTGGGCTTTTCCGGTGCCGGAAAGGGCTCCCGGATTCCTTTCGGAGGTCAGCAATCAGGATTTCGCTGTAGCAATGGTTGCAGATGGTGGGCGGGATTTTGAAATAGGGGTCGATATCCTGGAAAAAGGTTACTTTGATAAATCGGTTTACCACTTTCAACAGGCCGCAGAAAAGGGCGTTAAGGCAATTTTAATATGCTTTGGGATATTCAAGAAGACCCATTTTGTGGGGGAGCTTCTGCTTAAAGAGCTTGAAAGTAGAGAATTAGAAGACAATTGGAAGCAGAGACTTATGTCTACCGCCAGGGTGAGCTTGGAAATAGAGCCGGAAGTCACATGGAGCAGGTATCCTGGGATAGATGGAAATTCCTTATGGGTTCCGTCCGAAGAGTACACCAAGGAAGATGCTGTCTTGATTAAAGACAAATGTAAAGAGGCGGTTGTTGCTGCAAGGGAGTTTGTGGAGTGGTGGTTTAAGAAATAACCAAGGCGGTTTTTACAGGATGCGACCTTTAAATATGATGGTCTCGTAAAAAGTCTTTTCTGTGGTTCGACAGGCTCACCACGAACGGAATAAAGTCAATGATTTCAACCTGACCACCGTTCGCCCTGAGCTTGTCGAAGGGTGATCTGTGACTTTTTACGACTTCGTCAAATATAAAGACGAAATAGTTCGGGAAATAAAAGGTCGGACTGCATCACAGGTCTGTATCAATAAAGGAGGGAATGAAAATGAAGCTTTTTCTTATTACGATTGTTATTTTGTGGGGCATGACTGATGGTCTCGTAAAAAGTCTAAAAAAGGCCAAAAACCGATTTTTGGCATTAATGATTTCGCATAGTTACAAAGGTGATTTTCTGCATTTTTGACTTTTTACGAGTGCATCTGAAGGAGAAGGGTTCTATAAGGTATTATGGAAAACCTGGTTGTGATATTTTGATTCGAGTGGATTATCATGGTTCAAAAGAAGTTCCGACAGGCACTTGTCGTGCTATACTAAAGGACGCAGGTATAAAGAAATAATAAAATGGGAGGTAAAATAAAATGATTGACCTGGAATATTCCCTTGTAATTGAGGCAACAGAGGACCATGATTTCTTCGGGTTTTATTCTCCTGACTTAAAAGGTTTTACAGGAGTAGGGCATTCTGTTGAAGATTGCTTGTACAAGGCAAAGTGGGGTATGACAGAACAGATCAATTTGTTGAAGGAACAAGGATTGCCTATTCCCCTTAAAAACCCTGATCCTAAAATAATTATCCAAAACGAAGAACATGAAGTTAGTTATACGTCCGCTAACAGCGGATTTGAGGCAGTTGCTCATTGATTTTTGGTAACTATTCAGGTTGTAGGGCGAATATGCCAGGAATTTAATCAAAACCCAATTTTCTCGCAAAGGCGCAAAGACGCAAAGAAAGGATGAATATAGAAAAAGCAGTTAACCATGGATATTACAGAGAAAAACAATGGGTTTGTTTTATTGTTTGTCTTTCCTGGAATGTTTATTTGGGGTAATCAGCCAAAAAAAGAAATAGGAAATATTAATTATAAGTCAGAGGTATAAGTGCCAACTGTGTCCAAAGAAATACAGAAGTGGCTTGATATCGCAATGGAAGACCTTGATGTTGCAAATGAGCTTTTCAATTCCAGAAGATATTTGTACGCAACGTTCTTTTGTCAGCAGGCAGTAGAAAAGGCCTTCAAAGCTGTAATCGCAATGGGAAACAAAGAAGAGCCGCCGTTTATACATAATCTGGTTAGATTGGCTGGATTGGCTGATTTTAAGGGAGATGAAGAAATAACGGAGATGCTTGAGGATTTGAGTCTTCACTACATAAAAGGCCGCTACATGGTGGAAAGGGAAAAGCTTCCTGGGAATAAGCGGGACTTTGCTTCTAAAATGATCAAATTTGCGAATGAGGTGTTGTCATGGTCCTTAAAGAAGAGCAAATAACGGGGATAGCTAAGAGAACCATTGAAGCTTTAGAGCTAACTATCTCAATAGATGCGGTATATCTCTTTGGGTCATACAGCAGCGGCAAGGCGACAGATTTTAGTGATATTGACCTTGCTTTTGTATCAGACGGATTTAAAGATATGGCAGATTATGAGCGCAGCAAATTATTGATGAAGGTTCTTGACAAAATAGAACTACCTGAGCCGAAGGATATTGAACCTGTTGGCCTTACCAACAACGAGTATGAGAACCCTGAAAAGTTTTCCCTGGCTTCTCAAGTGAGGAAGACGGGTAAGACTCTTTTAAAATTACATTGAGGCAAAAAAAAGAAGGAATTTAATGATCCTTGACGAGATAATTACATATAAAAAGAATGAACTTGAGGCCAGGAAGGCCGAGATACCTCTGAAGATCATAACATCAGCCATATGGAATCTCCCTTTACCCTTGAACTTCAAGGACGCCCTTTTGCCTGCCAAAGACGGCAGGACAAGGGTTATAGCAGAAGTCAAGAAGGCATCACCGTCGAAGGGTGTTATCAGGGAGGATTTTAATCACCTTGATATTGCAGAGATATACCAGAGGAACGGGGCATCGGCCCTGTCCGTCCTTACAGACCGCAACTTCTTCCAGGGCTCAATAGATTATCTCTCCGAAATCAGGCAGCACGTGTCCATCCCACTTCTGAGGAAGGACTTTGTCTTTGATGAATATCAGATTTTCGAGGCCAGGGGTTACGGGGCGGATGCGGTCCTCTTGATTGCAGCGGTTCTTGATGATAAGGAGTTAAATGACTTCGTTGAGCTTTCCCTTAATCTTGGGATATCCCCGCTGGTAGAGGTGCATGACGAGTTGGAATTAGAAAGGACCTTAAAGACCGGTGCGGAGCTTATAGGGATAAACAACAGGAACCTCCAGACCTTCAAGACAGACCTGAATACTACCATCAGGTTGATAGGCAGTATCCCTGACGACAAGATAGTCATAAGCGAGAGCGGTATAAATACTAAAGAGGATTTAAAACTCCTTAAGGATGCCGGAGTGGACGCATTTCTGATCGGTGAGGCGTTGATGCGGGAGGCTGATATAGGCGCAAAGCTCAGGGAGTTTGTTTATGAGGGGACTGTCCCGGATTTACGGACGTAGCGTAGCGAAATCGTAGAATCGGGACTGTCCCGGTCCGGGGGTACGATGGTCAAAGTAAAAATCTGCGGTATTACGAATCTCAATGATGCCCTGGAAGCATCCGAATATGGCGCAGATGCCCTCGGTTTTATATTTTATGAAAAGAGCTCAAGGCACATAACCCCTGCATCTGCGGCATCTATTATAAACGAGCTTCCGCCATTTGTTTCCAGGGTTGGAGTCTTTGTCAACGAGACTATTGAAAATATTATACAGATAAAACGCTTGACCGGTATTGATACAGTTCAGCTTCATGGCGACGAGACGCCGGAGATGTGCGAAGCGGTTGGAGGTAAGGTTATAAAGGCGTTTCGGGTCAGTGGTCAGTGGTCAGTGGTCAGTGGCCAGCTTTCAAAATATAAAGTCAGCGCCTATTTGCTGGATACATATCGCAAAGGCGTACCTGGCGGAACTGGAGAGACCTTCGACTGGGATGTGGCAATTGAGGCAAAGAGGTATGGCAGGATTATTCTTGCCGGGGGGCTCACGCCTGAGAATGTTTCTGAGGCAGTCAGGAAGGTGAGGCCTTATGCAGTTGACGTGGCAAGCGGAGTGGAAGAAAGACCTGGTAAAAAGAATATGAAGAAGGTGAAGGAGTTTATAGAAAGGGCGAAGGAGGTCTATTCAGTTCAGGATTATTGCCCTGGCCTCCCCGACGGTAAAAAGAGAGCCTGAAATAACTATCAAATCACTGTTTCCGGCCTTTGATCTTGCATAACCTATTGCCTCCCTTAAATCTTCAAATGCAACAGAATTGCTGTTATGCTTCATTGCAACCGGTAACAACCCCGCAGCCGAAGAGGCCCTTTCATATCCCGGCCTTGAGAGTATGACTTCATGGGCCAGAGGGGCAAGTGGAGATATAATGGCGGCTATTTCCTTATCAGCCATAATACCCATAATCAAAAATAGTCTGTCAAATTTAAGATCGTCTGAGATAGCCCTGGCAAGAACCTCTGCCCCTGCAGGGTTGTGGGCGCCATCAAGGATTATCCACGGGTCTTTAGAAACAGTCTCGAGCCTTCCTGGCCAAGAAACCTTTTGAAGGGCAGTATATATTGCATCTCTGGAAACTATAAAGCCCTTATCCCTTAGCAACTCAATCGCAGCGAGGGCCAGAGACGCATTGTAAAACTGATGACTCCCTATGAGGTTGAGCCTTAGGTCATCCAGACTCTCCTTTATGCCATTGTAAGAAAATCTGTCTGTCCCTTTCTTATGAAATGAAAAATCCGCTCCTAATTTATAGAGCGGGGCCTCTTTCTCTTTACATATATTTTCAATAACCAGTAATGCAGAGGGCTGCTCCACTCCTGTCACAACCGGTATCCTGTCTTTTATGATCCCGGCCTTTTCATAGGCTATTGCATCCAGGGTATCTCCGAGAAACTCCCTGTGTTCAATGGATAAGTTGGTAATAACGGAAACAAGCGGCTTTATCAGGTTTGTAGCATCAAGCCTACCTCCCATGCCGGTTTCCATTACAGCTATATCCACTTCTTCCTCTTTGAAGTAAAGTAAGGCCATGGCTGTTGTAAACTCAAAGAACGTTATCCGCTCCAACTCATCTTTATATTCAGAATCCTGAATCTTTGATCTTATATATTCTGTAAGTCTGACAACTTCGCCCTCTTCTATCTGCTTGCCGCTGATCTTTATCCTTTCAGTAAAGTCGATAAGGTGGGGAGATGTGTAGAGGCCGACCCTGTATCCTGCTTCCTGAATTATTGATGCTACTGTTACAGATGTAGAACCCTTTCAATTTGTGCCTGCGATATGGATTGTCTTCAAGGCGTTATGCGGGTTGCCGCAAAGTTTCAGCAGCTTGTTAATCTTTGACAGGCCAAACTTTATGCCGAATTTTTGCAGGCCGAATAGGTAACAGAGGGTTTCTTGATATG
>JACQYJ010000110.1 GCA_016208525.1 Deltaproteobacteria bacterium
AAGTCACCCCATCCCTCATCTCCTACTTTTCACTGTAGGAAATTGGAGAAGAGCCAATTTTTAAATCTATAGCATGAGAACACAGAGAAGTAAAGGGTTTTAAAAGGTTCTTATACTCAAAATTTATCTCTGTGTCCTCTGTGGTTTGCAGTTTTTAAGAGATATTAAAAAACTTTACAAAAGATAATGGCTGGAGTATAAGGAGGCTGTGGATGATTAGTTGACGCAGGTTTGCTGGAGATTGTCCTGTAAAATTGCTTATTGTTGCGGGCCTGCTTATGGAGAGAAATTAAAATGAATAGAAAATTCTTATTTATCCTATCCTTCTTGACCTTCTTTATTTTTCCTCAATTTATTATGCCTGATCTTTCTAATGCAGCAAATACCACAGACATTAAGCTGTACCAAGCCGATCCATCTGAAAAAAGAGTGGCGCAAACTACTGAAACAGAGATGCTCCTATTTTTTGAGGAGAAGGAACTGATCGTTACCGCTACAAAACACACTCAGACATTGCAGGATGCCCCTGCCATCGCCTCGGTCATCACAGCGGACGAGATACGTCAGATGGGGGCAAGAGACCTCATGGACGTTCTCAAGAGGATACCGGGTTTCGGCGTAACAAAGGGGTACTACGGGAAAGAAGAGATTGAGGTCAGGGGACTTAAGACAACGAA
Organism: Deltaproteobacteria bacterium; assembly: GCA_016208525.1. GTDB lineage: Bacteria > Desulfobacterota > JAENJC01 > JAENJC01 > JAENJC01 > JAENJC01. The sequence goes on from JACQYJ010000110.1 coordinate 678, forward strand.
TTCGGAAAAGGTAAAGCTCTTGATTGACGGACATTCCGTGAATGATAATCTGAGCGGCGGCGCCATGTGGGGATTCGACAGCCTGACCTTAGATAACGTAAAACGGATTGAGATCATCCGCGGCCCGGGATCGGCGCTTTACGGGAGCAACGCCTTTTCAGCCGTCATCAATGTGATAACAAAGGACGGAAAGGATATTGACGGAGCCATTGTAACCGGCGATTTGGGGAACTTCGATACGCAGAAGGCCAATCTGCAGGCGGGAAAGAGATATAATGATCTGGAGACGGCCTTTGCCCTTGACTACTACCACACAGATGGCGCAAGGCTCATGATAGATAAAGACCTCATGGGCAACTCAGGGTATACGAAAGACTTTGAGGACAAAATAGACGGAAGCCTCAAGGCCACTTGGAATGACCTGACCTTTAGCTCCAAATATATAAAGCGCAGCAGAGGGGTATATCTCGGGGCCTCATATGTAATAAACGACGAAAGCGAGAATAATACCGAGCAGTTCTTTGTTGAATTGAGTTATAAGCATTCTTTCAGTGATGAAACAAAGTTGATAGCTAAATTATATTATGATCAACTCAACTGGAAGACCCTCTGGGAGTTGTATCCAGAAGGGACTCCCGGGTTTCCTGACGGTATGCTCGGAGAGCCGAGCGTGAATGAGCACACCTATGGCGGGGAGTTGCAGCTTGATCAGGAGTTATTTAAAGACAATACATTTACCCTCGGAGCAATAGCTGAAAAGAGAGGACAAAAGGTGGGTCATCTTGCCAACTTTGACCCGGTTACCTTTTCACCATTGCCATCGACAGCCCTGCAGGATGTTGTCTCATGGAACAAGGGTACGTCAAGAGACATCTTTGCAGCCTATGCGCAGGACATCTGGAATTTACAAAAAGACCTCAGTTTGACCCTCGGACTACGAAATGACCAATATTCAGATTTCGGAGGCGCTGCCAATCCAAGGGGGGCGCTGGTCTGGAAATTTAAAGACAACTGGGACATGAAACTGCTTTACGGCGAGGCATTCAGGGCGCCTTCTTTTGAAGAATTGTATAACATCAATAATCCGGTTGTGCTTGGAAATGAAGACCTTAAAGCGGAAAAAATGAAGACCTACGAGGCCAGTCTCGGCTTTACCTCCAATCATCATTACACCAGCAGGCTCAGCTATTTCAATAACGTCTTTACTGACAATATCAGGCTTGTTGAGCAGACCACCGCCGGGACATATAAGTTTGAAAACTTCGGCGGCGCAAATATACAGGGGATTGAATATGAGATGAAACGGGAATTTGACAAGGATGCTTACTACTACATCAACTATACCTGGCAGGACGCAAAGGATAAGGATACCAATCAACGGATACAGGACGTCCCGATGCACAAAGGAAATATCGGCGGGAACATCAAGCTCTTCATGTATCTGTATGCAAATGCAAATGTCTTTGTGAGCGGAGAGCGGACAAGGGCAGCCGGCGATACAAGGGACCCTCTGCCTGCCTACGCCCTTGTTGACTTGACCCTTATCGCAAAGGATTTTTACAAGGGTCTGGAATTAAGGGGGATGGTCCATAACCTGCTTGACAAGCAATATTCAGACCCTGCGCCTGCAGGCACTCTCACGAATGACTTCCCGAGAGAGAGCAAAGATTTTAGGAACAGGCAGTTACATCCCGGAAAGAAGGGAAACGGTCGAGGATTTTTTGAAGAAGGGAGTATCTTTAGAGACTATAGAGAAGTGGGGCGTCTTTGAGCACAGAGTGATAGGGGATGATGAGACTACGACGGATATGGAAGCCTCTGCTGCTATGAATGCATTAGACATGGCCGGCATAGCCCCCGAAGCTATAGACCTCATTATAAGCTGCACAGCAGTATCGAGACAGGTCGGCATCCCGAATGCGAATGCGCTCCAAAATAAGATAGGAGCCGCCAATGCCGCCGGTTTTGATGTAACCATGGCCTGTGGCAGCGCAATCCCTTCCATTCTTGTTGCGGCGCAATTTATAGCCGCAGGTCTTTACCGTTATGCGCTTGTGACAGGCTCATCCGATGCTACAACTGTGGCAGACCCGACGGACCCTCCTTCATTTGTTGTCCTCGGTGACGGGGCAGGCGCCATGGTGGTGGGTTCTGGAAAGGATGAGAGGAGCGGGATACTGTCATTTGATATGCAATCAAAGGGTGAGTATTTCGATTACTGCGGCTTCAAAGTCAAGAAACCAAAAATAAGCGCTGCGGACTCTCAAGAGAGGCTCTATTTCTACATAAAAGAACTGGAGGATTCGTATTCTGAATTCAGGGATTACCTGATAGAATCTGTTCCTAACTCCGTCAATATTTCTTTGAGCAGGGCAGGGATAACTGTTGACAACATAGACTTCTATATTGCCCATCAGAATATTAATACAATATCAGGCATGTGGGTTAAAAAGCTCGGCATTCCTCCGGAGAAGACACACCTGACTTACCATAAATACGGGAACATGACCTCTGCCAATATATTTGTTAACCTTGATGAGGCCCTTCAGGCGAACAGGATTAAGAAGGGAGACATTGTTCTATTTGCAGGGCAGGGGGCTGGGTTCTCGGTGGGCTCAATTGTCATGAAATGGTAAAGATCATCCTGTCAGGTTTGTCTAATTCTGTTGTTGCCATGGACTCTGTCGCCTACATGGACGAAACCCAAAAAGGAAATATCATAGTCTGCGGCTCCCACGGCGGCGAGTCTGCCGCCAGGCAACTTCTCAGGTTTAATCCCGGTGGCGCTATATTTAACGATGCAGGGAAGGGTAAGGATAATGCAGGAATCAGCGGCCTTGCGTTACTCAATGAGGCTGGAATCACTGCGGCAACGGTTGATGCCTTTTCTGCCAGGATTGGCGATGGAATGGATACTTACGAATCAGGGGTAATATCAGCTATGAACAGGGAAGCGGCCCTTTGCGGTATTACAGTGGGAATGCGGGCAAATGAGGCTGCGAAAAGGATGCTTAAATTTGAAAAGTAAATCAAAGGAAATGAAAATGAAGGCAGCTGAGTTGCTTCTCTGGTATCTGGAAGAGGTTGGAACCGAATATATCTTTGGCATTCCGGGCGGTGTGCTGGAGCCGTTGAATAATGCCCTTTACAAGAGCAAGATGATTAAGGGGATTGTCACCAAGCACGAGCAAGGGGCGGCATTCATGGCGGACGGCTACTCCAGGGTCAGCGGGAAGATGGGCGTATGCGCAGGCACTGCCGGACCCGGGGCCACTAACCTGATTACCGGCCTATCCACATCGTATGCTGATTCAATCCATGTCCTGGCGTTAACAGGGCAGGTAGCTACAAAGTATTTTGGCAAGGGGGCCTTCCAGGAGTCGACTTATGAGGGTATAAACGTTGTAGAGATGTTCAGGTTTTTTACAAAGCATAGCGCCATGATTATGAATGCGGAGTCAACCGGCTCCATGATAAGAAAGGCGTTGCGCATCGCCATGTCAGGGAGGCCGGGCCCCGTACACCTCAACCTCCCTGTTGATGTTATGGAGAAAAAGGTGGTGGAGGATTTGGTCCCATCCCATAAATTTATTCCAACCTCCGTTTGTTTTGACAGGGAAAAGGTGAAGGAGACGGCAAAACTGCTTCTTCACTTTGAGCGTCCGGCCATCCTTGTTGGCAACGGCGTCACAATTTCAAAAGCTGCCTATGAGGTTGTCGGGCTGGCAGAGATGCTCAGGATACCTGTTGCAACGACCCCTAAATCCAAAGGCGTCTTCCCTGAGGATCACCCGCTTTCCCTGGGAGTGTTCGGTACTGCCGGCACGCCTATGTCCGAGGCTTACCTGCTGAATAATGGCGGCATAGGCCCGATCGACGGTCTTTTAGCTATCGGAACCAGTTTCAATGAATGGGGGACCCATACGTGGGACCGCCGTTTGATGCCGACCAAGGCCCTTATACAGATAGATATAGATCAGCATGGGTGCGGGAATAATTATCCATTTACCGTCGCCCTGGTTGGCGACGCCAAGGCGGCTGTTATGGAGCTTATCTTTGAGATAAAGAGGTTGCGGGAGAAGATTGGTGTTGATACAAAGGAAAGATTAACTGTGAGGAGCGAAAGGTTTAGCGCCTTTAAGGCCGCCAATAGCAGTTGCCTTGAGCCTGAAAAAACCATTTCCAGGAAAAAGCCTGTTTTGCCGCAAAGATTAATGAAGGATATACAGACCGCATGCCCTGAAGACACAATTTATTTTGTGGATATCGGGAACAACTGGGCCTGGGCCACTCATTACTTAGAGATAAAGAGACCATACAGCTTTTTTACCGGCCTTGGTTTTGCATCAATGGGATACGGGGTTGCCGCGTCCATAGGTGGTAAATTCGCCGCGCCGGATAGGCCAGTGGTTGCT
>JACQYJ010000120.1 GCA_016208525.1 Deltaproteobacteria bacterium
TAACGAGTATTCGGCATTTGGCTACAACAGGGACGGTAAAAAAGGTAAACGGCAGATAGTGATAGGTCTTTTATGCGATGGAGAGGGAGTCCCGTTATCCATAGAGGTGTTCCCCGGCAATACCCAGGATGTTAAAACGTTGCAACTACTCAGGTCATCTTTAAGTGGACCTGATTTTTTTCTGGACTAACAGATCCATCTGTGTCATATTGCTGCCATGGATGGAATCATTACATGTCAGGGTCGAGCCATTGGTCAATCCGAGCTTTGCTGGTTACGCGATGTTGTGAGTAAAAATTCCGATTGGAGCCGACATAAGATAACCAGGCATATATGCCATCACTGGAACTGGCGTACTCATACAGGCCAGCTTAAAACCTTTGCAGCCCGGACTTTGATCGATAAACTCGAACAGCGGGGCCAGCTTAATTTACCACCTGTTCGCACTGCTAAGCGTCGCTCTCATCGCCCTGCCTTTCCCAACGGATTCATTCCTAAAGAAATAACTCCTATCGAGCAAACACTGAGCCACCTCACTCCACTGACGGTTCATATTCCATCTTCCAACTCGTATGAAGATGGTTGTGTGGGATATTATCTGAGCCATTATCATTACCTCGGTTTTAACAGAACCGTGGGAGAAAACCTTAAGTTCCTCATCCGTGACCGATATGATAGGGATCTGGCCTGTCTGCTCTTTGGTTCCGCTGCATGGAAAACCGCCCCTCGCGATGCCTTTATCGGATGGGACGCTGACACACGCAGGGACAATATCAACTTTATGACCAATAATACCAGGTTCCTGATCCTTCCATGGATTCGCGTACACGATCTGGCCAGTCATATCCTTGGTCTGATTATGCGCCGTATACGGCAAGACTGGATAGACAAATACGCACATCCTATACATATGGTAGAAACCTTTGTCGAGCGTGTTCGCTTCAAGGGCACTTGCTACAAGGCCGCCAACTGGCTCTGTGTCGGGCAAACCAAAGGACGTTCCAGGCAAGACCGTTTGAATACTCTTTCCGTACCGGTCAAGGATATCTATCTTTACCCTCTGACCCAAAACTTTCAGCAAGCTCTGTGCAGGAAAAGGTCATGATATTTACCCGTGAAGAACTCCTTACTCTGGCAAAGACAAACCCGGAAGCCCTTGTGGAAATTATACTGGCCCTCCAGGAACAAGTGCAAGCCCTGACCTTGCGTGTGGCTGAGCTGGAGAGTCGCCTTAACAAAAACAGCCGTAACAGCAGCAAGCCGCCGTCTTCCGACGGACAGACCAAGCCAAAGCCGAAAAACCTCAGAAAATCATCAGGCAAAAACTCCGGCGGACAACATGGTCATGAGGGTAACACACTTGCACGAGTGGAACATCCTGACCATATTGTTACGCTCCCTGTTACCTCCTGTTCCTGCTGTGCCGACTTGACCCATGAACCGGTCAGAGATCATGAATGCCGTCAGGTCTTTGAACTACCGCAGCCCAAACTGGAGGTCACGGAATTCCAGGTCGAGATCAAGGCATGTCCGAAATGCGGCAGGATCAACAAGGCTTCATTCCCCCCAGACGTCACCGCCCCGGTCCAATACGGCCAAAGCGTCCACGGCATGGCGGTCTACCTCCAGAACCAGCAGTTGATCCCGGTAGGTCGCGTAAGTCAGATGATGACCGACATCTGGGACTGTTCTATAAGCGAAGCCACCGTCATGGAAGCCGCTAAACAGTGCCATGAACAACTCGCTCCGTTCGAGTCGTCCGTCATTACTGAACTTGCCAAAGCTCCGATACTCCATGTCGATGAAAGCGGGGCGCGGGCCGCAGGAAAACTCCACTGGCTCCATGCCGCCTGCACGGACACGTTGACCTTCTTCGGTATCCACGAAAAACGTGGCTCGGTTGCCACAGATCATTTCGGAATACTCCCGAAATTCCACGGACACCTCATTCACGACTTCTGGAAGCCTTATTTCCTCTATGCCTGCGAGCACGGCCTTTGCAATGCTCACCACCTCAGGGAACTCCTGTTTCTCCTCGAAGAGAAAAAACAGGTGTGGGCCGGAAAGATGATTGAGCTTCTGGTCGATATGAACGATTTTGTTAAGCTACAAAACAACATTCCCTTAACCCAGGAACAGAAAAGGCCATGGGTAATAAAGTATAGAGAAATCCTCACCGAAGGATGGAACGTCAATCCACTGCTTCGGCAGGAGGGATTGCGCCGAACCAAAAAAACCAAGGAGCAGAATCTCCTGTTACGGCTCGATAGCCATGAATCCCAGGTGCTTGCGTTCCTGCACAATCCAGGCGTCCCCTTTACCAACAACCTGGCCGAACGGGACATCCGCATGATAAAGGTCCGTCTTAAAATATCAGGCGCCTTTCGCACCGTCGACGGGGCAAAACAGTTTGCACGTATCAGAAGCTACCTCTCTACCGTGCGAAAGCAGGGCATCGATATCCTCGCCTCCATCACTCAAGCCATGAAGGGTCAACCTTTTATCCCGGCCCATGGTCCCTAACTGACCTGAGTAGTTACGCCTTACCGCCATTTCCGGGCTTATGCCGGTATGACCGTTTAGAAGCTCAGATAAAGCCTTACGGCTTACACCAAGAGCTGCGGCAGCTTCCGTGACAGTAACTCCCAAAGGCTCTATGCAAAGCTCTCTTATAACCTCTCCTGGGTGCGGTGGATTATGCATCATGGCTTTTTACTTCCTCTTTTAATGATAGTTCAGATAGTCAACATCAACTGCGTCCTGCTTTTCAAATTTGTATCCCCTTACGTTACAGATTGCAAGGGGAATTTTATTAGCAGGTATTTTAATGAAAATCCGTTTTCCCTATATGACGTTCATTATAATACAGTCGATGGATTGCTTTCCTTATCTGGTGTGCTATCATCTCTTGCAGACATAATGGAGGCGTACAGATGAATACTATAATTTGGAGCTATGGAAGCTAACGAATACATAGCCCTCTTTGGTTCCGTCACAAGGGTGATGAAGGCTGAGAAGGTCCTGAAAATGGCGGGTATAGATTTCACGCTCATGCCGTCCCCCAGAGCCATACCCTCGCCATGCGGCCTTGCCATAAAGGTTGGAGAAGCTGAAATAGCGGAAGCGGAGAGGATTCTGGAAGAGAAGAAATTAAAGATAACGCATCTGTATCTGAAAAAGGAGGAAGGGTATGAACAGGTATATTGAGTTAGAGGCTGGTATCCAATAACCGGGAAAGGTCCCTGGCTTTTGCTTCTACCCGCTCCCTTTCTTCTTTTATCTGTAGATATTCATCGGCTATGTTCAGGGCTGCAAGGATGGCGATGTTTGTTACGCTTTTGGAGTTGGTTGACACTGAAACCTCTTTCATCTTTCCGTCAACAAAATCAGCGACCCTCTGAATGTGACTGTCTTCATTCTCCGCCTTAAGTATATACTCATGACCGAATATCTCCACCTTGACGGAACGCTTCAAACTACTTATCCTCCAACCCCTCTATCTTCTTTATAATTGCGTCTACTCTTTCTCTCACATGTCCCTGGTTTTCCATGAGGCGTTGGTTTTCTCCCTCCAGCTCCTCCGCCTTCTTTTTCATCTCAGAGTTTTCTATGGAGAGCCTGTTATTGTCTTCCCGCAGCGAGCCGTACCGCGCGGTAAGACGGGTTATCTTTTCTTCCAACTGGTTTAGATAGTCGCTCATAATATAAATCTCTCCTTAATATGCATTCTGACGGGAATAAAATAACCCCCTTGCAGCAGATTGTCAATATCGAATCTGACTTTGCCCGTTTTGTATGTTGATTTCTCATGTATCTCCATTTAGAATCTCCTCATGGTCCCTGTATTCCATCCAAGGCTTATAAATGATCCGTTTGACGACCCTTGCCTGTATATCGATATCCAGAGGGAGGGGAGGGCGGTCCTCTTTGACATCGGAAGCATAGAAGGAGTTGAAGCTGCTAAAGTCATGCGCGTGTCGGATGTCTTCGTATCCCACACACACATTGACCACTTCATAGGTCTTGACCACCTTCTCAGACTCCTTCTCGGAAGGGATAAAAGGCTGCGAATATTCGGGCCGCCGGGGATTATCAGGAACGTGGAGGGGAAGCTCTCTGCCTATACATGGAATCTGGTTGAAGAGTATACGTTTTATATTGATGTTCATGAGGTTTCTGAACAGTCCGTATCAACTGCAAAATTCATTGCAAGCGATGGGTTCAGGAGAAGGGATGGAGAAACCAGGCCATTCAACGGTATTTTAATAAAGGAGCCTTTGTTTACATTAGAGGCGGTCCATCTTGACCACAAGACTCCTTCTATGGCCTTTTCCATCATGGAAAATTTCCATATAAACATAAACAAGGACGCACTTATGAAATGTGGCCTCCCTGTGGGGCCCTGGCTGAACGACCTCAAGACCTGTTTCAGGGAAGAGATGCCGATGGATTTCGAGTTTGCTGCCGGGCTTGAAAAGGGAGAAGGTTTTGAGGAAAAGATATTTACCCTTGGAGAGTTTGTTGAAAAAAGGATTGTCATCATATCGAGGGGGCAGAAGGTGACATATGTGGCCGATGCATCTATAAGCAAAGAGAACAGGGATAAGATATCAAGGCTGGCGTCCGGCTCAGACACATTTTTCTGCGAGGCTGCATTTTTAGATGCAGACAGGGACAAGGCCTTAAAGAAAAATCATCTGACTGCCAGAGAGGCAGGGGCCATAGCAAGGGAAGCAGGGGTACAGAGGCTCGAAATATTTCACTTCTCGCCGAAGTACAGAGACAATCCGTCGGAACTGTATGATGAAGCCTTCAGGGAGTTTTTTCCCGACCTGTTGCCTCCCACATTATTCCAGCCAAAGTCCTCTAAACTAAAGGGTAAACTAAAGTAGAACTAAAGGGGACGGTTCTGTTTATTTGATAAATTTAGAACTAAAGGGGACGGTTCTGTTTATTTGATAAATTTAGAGGCACAATTGGGGTCAAATCTTCATTTGTGACGAGGATGTCAATATTAAAGATTTGACCCCAACCCATGCCCGATACATAATTCCGGTTTCCGCCGATCTTCAACAGACATTTTGCGGCTTAAAGGCCGCCGGAACGGCGCTAAGTAAATATCTTTCCTGGATTCATAATATTATTCGGGTCCAAGGCATTCTTTATCGCCTTCATCATTCCTATCTCCGAATCGGAAAGCTGCATCCTGAGATATGGCGCCTTGGAAATGCCTATTCCGTGCTCTCCTGAAATGGCTCCTTCAAGCTCCACTGTTGCCTTGAATATATCCTTTATTGCCTCGTCAGCCCGTTTCATATCCCCGGCATTCTTTTTGTCAACCTTTATGTTTACGTGTAGGTTCCCGTCGCCAGCGTGCCCGAAGGAAGCAATGGTAAGATTATGTCTATCCGCTATGGCATCCAGCCGCTTTACCATCTCGGGAATCACGTTCCTTGGGACTACGATGTCTTCGCTTATCTTTCCCGGCCAGAACTTCAGCATTGAAGGTGACGCCCCCCTTCTTGCCTTCCAGAGGTTGTCAGACTCAACCTTATTGGCAGCCACATTGAATTCAACGGCGCCGTTTTTCAGACATGCCTCCTTTATCCTTCCTTCCTGCCTGTCGAGGATCATGGGGTCGCCGTCTATCTCTATCAGAAGCATCGCTCCGGAATTTTCAGGAAGCTCCATTTCAAGGCTACCCTTTACGCAAGAAAGGGTGTTTCTGTCCAGAAACTCAAGGGTTGTCGGGACGACCTTTGACCTGATTATATCAGAAACGGTCCTCGCAGCATCCTCCGCACTCCTGAAGACAGCAGTCATGGTCTTCTTTCCCTCAGGCAATGGGATAAGCCTTATGATAAGTTTTGTTATGATCCCAAGGGTCCCTTCAGAGCCGATCATAAGTCTTGTCAGATCGTACCCGGTAGCCCTTTTGACGGTCTTCCCGCCTGTATTTATTATCTCTCCGGCAGGTGTTACAACCTCCAGTCCAAGTATGTAGTCCCTGGTAACTCCGTATTTTACTTCTTGGTACGATGGGGAATCTAAACTTATTGGCAAGCCTGACTATCTCGGAGACATCATAGGTGTTTGCCGGAAGGACAACGGCATCAGGCATAAAACTCTGCCCTGTGGCATCGTAGGAGTAGCAAACCAGGTCAGCCCTTGAGGTCAGCAGGTTATCCTGGCCGACCACACCTTCCAGTTCTTTTAAAATAGCATGGTTAATCATCACTGGAAGTTTAATTGAAACAGAGTAATGGGTCAAATGGTTTTTATCTTATCTTTTATTTTAAACTTCTTGACAACTTATCAGGGTGGCGGTAATACTTATTCATACTATTCGCTAAAAACTGCAAACCGCAGAGAACACGGAGAAGAAAAGGGTTTTAAAAGGTTTTTATATCCAAAATTTATCTCTGTGGTTAGATTTTGACAATACGATTTATTAACAAAGGAGGCAGATATGGCAAAGGTAGTTATTGTTGGCGCTTCAACAGGCGGACTCCCTGCGGCTTACGAGATCAAGAAAACCCTCGGAGCTGCTCACAATGTGACAGTGATCTCAAACACGGAGACCTTTCACTTCATTCCCTCAAACCCCTGGGTAGCGGTAGGGTGGAGGACAAGGAGGGATATAAGCTTCCTCATTAAGCCTTACCTTGATAAAAAAGGTATAAATTTTATTTCCGAAGGCGCCCAGAAGATAGACCCAAAGCTGAACCGGGTTATTACAGGCAAAGGGACTGTTGTCTCTTATGATTACCTTGTCATAGCCACAGGGCCGAAGCTCTCTTTTGATGAGATAGAGGGGCTTGGGCCTGAAGGGAATACCGACTCGATCTGTACAGTGGACCATGCAGAAAAGTGATATGAGCAGTACAAAAAATTTGTTGAAGACCCGGGCCCCATAGTTGTTGGCGCGGCCCAGGGGGCATCCTGTTTCGGGCCTGCATACGAGTTTGCCTTTATCCTTGATTCCGACCTACGCAGCAAGAAACTCCGCAATAAGGTCCCTATAACCTTCGTTACCCCTGAGCCGTATATAGGCCATATGGGGCTTATGGGAGTGGGAGACTCCAAGGGGCTTCTTGAGCATGAACTCCGCGAAAGGCATATAAACTGGCATACGAATGCGAAGATCAAGAAAGTTGAAAAAGGGAAAATGACCATAGAGGTTCAAAACGAGGGTGAAAAGGAGCTACCGTTCAAATACTCCATGATCATCCCTCCTTTCAAGGGAGTGGATGCCGTGGCCCAGGTGGAGGGGCTCTGCAATCCCAGAGGGTTCGTCATTGTTGATGCCTATCAGAGGTCTCCCAAATATCAGAATATCTATTCAGTGGGCGTATCTATTGCCATTCCGCCACTTGAGGCCACCCCGGTGCCGACAGGTGTGCCGAAGACAGGTTACATGATAGAGAGCATGGTCACGGCTGCCGCTCATAATATAAAGGCCGCTGTCGAGGGGAGGCCGGTATCCGCAAAGGCGACTTGCAATGCCCTATGTCTTGCCGACATGGGAGATAACGGGATAGCCTTTATTG
>JACQYJ010000121.1 GCA_016208525.1 Deltaproteobacteria bacterium
GATGGATGAGGTCATATTCGAGGAGTTCAAGGGAACCGGCAATATGGAGCTTGTGCTTGACAGGAAGCTTGCTGACAAGAGGGTATTCCCTGCAATAGATATAGCCAAATCAGGGACGAGAAAGGAAGAGCTCATACTCCAGGACAACGAGCTCAAGAGGATATGGGTGCTGAGAAAGTATCTATCCCAGATGGGGACCACGGATTCCATGGATTTCCTGCTGGAAAAGATACAGGGCACCAAGACGAACAAGGACTTTCTTGATTCAATGAGCAAATAAGTCCTTGAATTATAATAAGACTATCTGTATAATCATAAATTCCACTGCTTTTGCCACGAAGACACAAAGGCACGAAGTGTTTGCGATTACACTTTAATACGGTTTTCTTAGTGTCTTAGGGCCTTTGTGGCTAATTTATTTTGAGTTTATTTTTAGGAGGTTTTGAAATGAAAGAAGGGATTCATCCAGATTACGTTGATGTAAATATTAACTGTGCCTGCGGGAATGTTATGCCTACTCGCTCAACAAAGGGAAGCAGCATAATGGTTGATATCTGCTCTAATTGCCATCCGTTCTTTACAGGAAAGCAGAAGCTTTCCACAATCGGCGGCAGGGTCGAGAAGTTCCAGAAGAAATATGCCAATACAAAAAAGGCCTGATTCCGGAGGCGCTATTGTCTGGAAAACTTAATGTGGGTGGGCAGGCCGTCATAGAGGGCGTTATGATGAGGTCCCCAACCTCCTTTGCTATTGCAGTAAGAAAGCCCAATGGTGAGATTGCCACATTAGTAGAACCTCTCAAGATGCTCTCCGAAAGGTCCAGACTGTTCAGGCTTCCCATAGTAAGGGGTGTTATAACCCTTATCTCCGCCCTTTTCCTCGGTGTCAGGGCGCTTAACTTTTCCGCCGACATGGCTATGGAAGAAGTGGAAGGCAAGGACAGGAAAGAAAAGAAAGAGATGGGGTCTCTTGCAATGGGCCTTACTGTGGCATTTTCGCTGGGACTCGGTGTCCTGCTTTTCTTTGTCCTCCCGTTATACCTGGCAAAACTCCTCAAAACGGCAATACCTACAGTAGGAAGCAGTGAGTTCAGTTTTAATCTGGTAGACGGCGCCATAAGGGTGGCTATCTTTATCGTATATATCATGGGCATTTCCATGATGAAGGATATAAAGAGGGTGTTTCAGTATCACGGCGCGGAACACAAATCGATATATGCATTTGAGGCCGGAGAGGAACTTACTGTAGAAAATGCCAGAAAGTATAGTTCCCTTCATCCCCGTTGTGGAACAAGTTTTCTTCTTACAGTCATGCTTGTGAGCATCCTGGTATTTTCCTTCCTTTCTCACGAAATGCCCTTCTGGAAGACGGCGCTTTCCAGGCTGGTATTTATTCCTCTGATAGCAGGTCTGTCATACGAGTTCATAAGGTATTCGGGCAAGAAGATCGGCTCGAAAGGGATGGGTCTCTTAATGGCTCCGGGTCTATGGCTCCAGAAGCTTACCACAAGAGAGCCGAGCGACGACCAGCTTGAGGTGGCCCTTATATCATTGAAAGAGGCCCTGAAAAATGAACCCCTCACCGCATGCCCTCTCCCACAGGGATTTATACCCGGAGTGGTAGAGGGCGTCGAGGTCATATAATGTTTCATAAGCTTGAACAGGTTGAACAGAGATACGCTGAGGTCGGGAATTACCTCAGCGACCCTAAGGTAATATCCAATCAGTCGGAGTTTCAGAAGCTTTCAAAGGAATATTCTGGTCTGACTGACATTGTGGAGGCCTATAGGGCTTATAAAAGGCTCTTGAGCGAGACAGAGGACAATAAGGAGTTGCTTAACGATGCTGATGAAGAGCTCAGGGATATGGCCAAGGCCGAACTTCAGAGGCTTTCAGAGGAAAGGGAGCTTCTCGAGCAGAAGGTAAAGATACTCCTCCTTCCCAGGGACCCGAATGACGATAAGAACATCCTGCTTGAGATAAGGGCCGGGACAGGGGGGGATGAGGCTGCCCTCTTTGCCGCAGACCTCTTCAGGATGTATTCAAGATACGCCGAGAGGCAGGGTTGGAGAGTGGAGATCATGAGTGAAAGCCCTACCGGCATAGGGGGGCTTAAGGAGATCGTTTCCCTCATAGAAGGGAAAGGGGTTTACAGCAAGCTTAAGTTCGAGGGTGGTGTGCACCGCGTCCAGAGGGTGCCAAAGACTGAGACACAGGGAAGGATCCATACATCCGCTGTTACAGTTGCGGTTTTGCCTGAGGTTGAAGAGGTAGACGTCCAGGTAAATGCAAACGATCTCAGGATAGACACATTCTGTTCTTCCGGTCCCGGCGGCCAGAGCGTCAATACAACCTATTCAGCCATAAGGATAACTCATCTCCCAACAGGTCTTGTTGTGAGCTGCCAGGACGAAAAGTCCCAGACCAAGAATAAGGCCAAGGCCCTTAAGGTGCTCAGGGCAAGGCTCTACGACAAGATGATGTTAGAGCAAGAGAATGAGCTTTCCAGGACCAGAAAGGGTATGGTTGGGACAGGCGACAGGAGCGAAAGGATAAGGACATATAACTTCCCCCAGGGGAGGATGACTGATCACAGGATAAATCTTACCCTCTACCGCCTGGATACCGTCATGGAAGGCGATATCGGAGAGGTCGTAGACTCCCTCATAACCCACTATCAGGCCGAGGTACTCAAGTCCGAGGAGACCGTTCATTGACGGCTTCGTAAAAAGCCCATCTGCGGCGTTGCGCTGCATCCCTCGTCATTCCAGCGTAGCTATGTGTACGCTTCATTCCTCAGGATTTGCGCGCCTTGCATCTGGTGCTTTTTATTTTGCCGTTTAGAGGTAGAATCATTGACTGACGAGACCTGGACAGTTCTAAAAATAATCCAGTGGACAACCGGATATTTAAAAGGAAAGGGTATTGATAACCCGAGACTCGACTCCGAGGCCCTCCTTGCCTATCTCCTCAAGCTTGACAGGGTCGGCCTCTATCTAAACTTTGACAGACCTCTCAGCAAGGACGAACTGTCCTCTTTCAGAGAAATAGTGAAGCGGCGAGGTTCGAGAGAGCCTCTACAGCACATAACCGGCCGCCAGGAGTTCTGGTCCCTTGACTTCAAGGTCACGCCAGATGTCCTTATACCAAGGCCTGAGACAGAGATTCTTGTAGAGGAAGCTGTGAAAGTGGTCAGTGGTCAGGGGTCAGGGGCCAGTGAAAACCGACCAGAGGGGACTGTCCCTGATTTACGGACAAAGCGAAGCGGAGTCGTAGAATCGGGACTGTCCCCGTTGCGCATTTTAGATTTATGCGCCGGAAGTGGATGTATTGGCATATCCCTGGCCCATGAACTGAAAAATTCTGTTGTCTATGCAGTGGACACCTCTGAGGCGGCCCTATCAATTGCAAAAGAGAATGCAGCCTTAAATGGCGTAAATGGTCGAGTCTGTTTTTTGCTTGGAGATCTTTATATGGCCATAAAAAGTCAGGAGTGTTCTAAATCCGCATTCCGCATTCCGCATTCCGCATTCGACATCATCGTTTCAAATCCCCCATACGTAAAGACTGGCGACATCCCGAATATCCAGCCTGAGGTCAGGGACTACGAGCCGAGGATGGCGGTGGATGGAGGGACCGATGGGCTGGATTTCTACAGGAGGATTGTCGGTGGGGCCTCCGGTTACCTGGTTCCGGGCGGGTGGCTGCTTATGGAGGTCGGTGAGGGGCAGGGCGGGGACGTGGCAGGGATGGTCAGGGAAACCGGAGGATTCAATCCGGCATTAAGGGTAAACGATCTTGCAGGCATTGAGAGGGTGGTAAAGGCGAGGAAACTTTGAGTTTAGAATCTGAAAAACAAAACTGTCCAACCTTACAGTCGTAGAGTTCTCCATAATAGCCTTGACCAGGCTTCCTCCATTTAATATCTTCATGTAAAATCAAAAACATAAAACCTAAAAACTGCAAACCACAGAGGGCACAGAGATAAATTCTGAGAATAAGAACCTTTTAAAACCCTTTACTTCTCTGTGTTTTCATGCTTTAGATTTAAAAATTACCGGGCTTTTAAAA
>JACQYJ010000126.1 GCA_016208525.1 Deltaproteobacteria bacterium
GATAACAGGCTTCTTATAAGTGAGAATGCCCACCTGATAATGCCATATCATAAAAGAATAGATGCAGTAAAGGAGAATATAAGGGGGTCTAAGAAGATAGGGACCACGGGGCGCGGGATAGGACCTGCTTATGAGGACAAGAATGCGAGAAGTGGTATAAGGTTTGCCGATCTGATAGACGAATCAGTATTCAGAGATAAACTGAAGTTCATTTTGATGGAAAAGAACCATCTGCTGCTTAACCTCATGCATCAGTCAGGATTTGAGGTGCATGAAATATACGATAAATATATGGGGTTCGCAGAAAGACTCAGAGGTTACGTTACTAATACGTCTATCTATATAAACAACGAGATAAAAAAAGGAAAGAACGTATTGTTTGAAGGAGCCCAGGGTACCCTTTTAGATGTCGATCACGGGACCTATCCTTATGTAACCTCTTCCAATACCGTGGCAGGGAGCGCTTGCAGCGGCACAGGTGTCGGGCCGACCCATATAAACGGAGTTATAGGGATATCTAAGGCTTATACGACAAGGGTCGGGGAAGGCCCTTTCCCGACTGAACTCGACGGCTTGATGGGAGACTGGTTCAGAGAAAAAGGACACGAATACGGCGCGACAACCGGAAGACCAAGGAGATGCGGCTGGCTTGACGCAGTAGTCCTGAGACATGCGGCAAGGGTCAACGGCCTTACAGGGATGGTCATAACAAAACTCGATATATTGAGCAGTCTTAATAAGGTAAAGATCTGCACAGGATATACCTTTGAAGGAGAAACGCACTCTGAGTTCCCTTCAAACGCAAGAGTAATGGCTGGCGCAGAACCTGTATATGAAGAGATGGACGGATGGATGGAGGATTTAAACAATATAAGGGAATTTGACTCCCTCCCACTTAACACCAAAAAATATATCAACAGGATCGCTGAACTTTCCGGAGTCGAGACAATAATGGTATCCGTTGGCATGGAAAGAGAGCAGACAATTCACCTCAAAAATCCTTTCGAATAACTGTAGTCTCTGTAACAACAAAATGCTAAGCGGTGCAATGTTTTATTGCGCCGCATCGTTACATAATATCCATTTAAGGTCGCTATCTGTTTCTCCAAACCTATTTGCCATGTTATATGAGCCTCTTGCAAAAGTCTTTTTATGGTTCGACAGGCTCACCACGAACGGGAAAAAATCAATGATTCCAATCTGACCACCGTTCATCCTGAGCTTGTCGAAGGATAATTTCTGAGTTTTGCAAGAGGCTCATACGTTTTTTAACTCCCCGGCATTCCCTTTGCAATAAGCCTCGACAATACAGTTCGAATCAATCTTCAGATATCTGTATCTCTAAAATCTACTCAATTACTTAAGGAGGTCCTTTTATGCCAGCCAGCTTAGCCTTAAACAGGAATACCCATTTTAGAAGAAATCCAAGGCATTCCAGAGAAGCTGGAGATATTTTATCTGCTGAAGAGAACAGAACGCCGGAAACAACACAATTCTCTGACTCCCTGAAATCATACCTCCGCGACATGAGGAAACTATCCCTCTTCCGTCCTGGAGAAGAATATACAGTGGCCAAAGGAATAGAAAATGGAAACGAGGCTGCCGCCAGGAGAATGGTTGAGGCTAACCTGAGGCTGGTCGTCAAGATTGCAAAGGCATACGCTAACCGTGGCCTTCCACTCTCCGACCTTATAGAGGAAGGAAACATAGGACTCATAAAGGCCGCTGAAAAATTTAAACTCAGCAAGAATTGCAAGTTTTCGACCTATGCCACATGGTGGATAAGACAGTCCATGGAAAGGGCATTGATGAATCAGCCGCGGGTCATAAGACTTCCGGTCCATATAGTTGAAAACATAAATAAGCTTAATAAGTCTTTAAAAAAGCTCAGGCAGATGAAAGGGAAAGAGCCCTCCATTCAAGAAGTTGCTGAGGATATATTGTTCCCTGCCAGATACGTAAAGGACCTGATGATACTGGCGGAAAAGACCTCCTCCCTTGAAGCGCCCATAGGAGGATCAGTAGAACACCTTCTTCTTGATACTATAGAAGACAAGGATTCTGAGCCTCCTGATGCATCGCTCGATAGAGAGAGGATGGCAGACATGCTGCGGAAATCACTTGAAGGTCTGTCTGCTACAGAGAAAAAGGTTCTAACGCTGCGCTTCGGGCTTGATGGATCTGAGCCAATGACTCTCGATTCCATAGGAAATGTATTTAGGTTGAGCAGAGAAAGAATAAGGCAGATCGAGGTAGCAAGCCTTATAAAGGTAAGAACTACCATGAGTAAAAACGATATCTCCTTCCATGATATGATCTGAAAAAAAGTCGCATGCAAAGAACTATTTATAAAATCTCCCCTAACCCCTCTTTTACAAAGAGGGGAACTGTTTCTCCATACCCCTCTCAAATTTAAGGAAAGGTCAAAGGTCTTAAAACCCTTTGACTTTTCCGCACACCTTATTGTAATATTATGCGCTAATTCCAAGAGTCTTCACTTAACCCATTTACCCATCCCCACCCCAACCCTCCCCTTGAAGGGGAGGGAGTTAAATGTCCCCTCTCCTTCAGGGATTTATCGCCGTGGGTAAAGGGTTAGGGTGAGGGTGGGTAAAACTATAAAACAACCTAAGTGAACAGCATTGGCGCTAATCCATATTTTGAACGGACATCAAGATGGCAGTTACTATAGACAAAGGTAAACTTATAGATCAGGCCCAGAAGTATATTCAGAAGGGCCTGTTTGACAAGGCGGTCTCTGAATACCAGAAGGTAGTGGAGGCTGACCCTAAGGATCTAAGATCGCGCCTGAAACTTGGAGAACTGTACCTCAAGGTAGGGAACAAAACCTCCGCCGTAAATGAATACTCCGCTGCAGCAGCATCCTATACCTCCGATGGCTTTATCCTTCAGGCAATAGCCGTCTTCAAGCAACTCCTCAAGATAGACCCTTCAATATCAGATATCTATGTAAAACTTGCAAAGCTTTATAAAAAACAGGGCCTTGTTGCAGACGGTCTCGCCCAGTACCGGATAGTAATAGCTAACTATGAGAAACAGGGAAAGACAGCAGAGGCCATAGAAGCCCTTAAAGACATGGCGTCTATGGACCCCGAAAATTTCAGCATAAGAGCCAAGCTTGCCGACCTCTACCTTAAAGGCGGAGACGATAAAAAGGCCTTGGACGAATTCTCCAGGATAGCTGATGACCTGAAGAAGAAGGGGAGGATGGAGGATGTCATCATTCTCTACGAGAAGCTTTTATCTGCAAAACCAACTTGCGGCGAAGCCCTCAGAGGGATTGGGGAAGCACATCTTGAAACCGGGAAGATAAAAAAAGCTCTTGATTCCCTTCAGGCGGCTATAAAAGCTGACCCAAATGATACAACGGCGCTATTGCTCCTTTCCAGGGTCTATCTGGAGTTGAATGACGGGAAAAATACAAAGCTGACTTATGAAAACATCCTTCGTATCGACCCATCCTCTGATGATGCCGGAAAGGGACTCGCCAAACTGCTTATAAAGGAAGGGAACTACGCGGAAGGGATGAAAATCGCATTTCCCTTTATAGATAAGGCCCTGGAAGGAAACAACTTTGACGGCGCCCTTGGCATATTGCTTGAATTTTACAGGAATGACATCAGGGAGCCTCGCCTCCTTGATAAAATGGCCAATGCATACAGGCTAAAGGGAGAAAGAGAGAAGGAGATAGCTATTGAAGAGGCTGAAGAGGTCTTGCCGGAGATCGAAGAGGTTCACATGGAAGTTGAGGCCCAGGAAGAAGTTGCCCTCCAGGAGATAGAAGAAGTTCCTGAACTTGAGATTGCCAAAGAGGTCTCTGCAGAGATAACCGGCGAGCAACCCCCACAGGAGGAAGAAAAATACCCTCTTTCAAAGATAAAAGAGGATATAGAAGAGGCCGATTTTTATATGCAACAGGGCCTGTATGAGGATGCAAGGAATATATGCAACCGCATTCTTGAATTCCATCCCGGAAATGAAGAGACTCTGTCAAAGCTTATGGCTATTGACGATGCGGCACGGACAATCCTTCCTGCGCCTGTTCCCCCTGCGGCAGAAAGCGCAGTGGAGAGCTTCTTTGATCTTGCGGCAGAGCTGGATAGCGAGGAATTTGAAACCCTTACGACACCTTCAGGAATGAGAGAGGCTGAAAAATTCGGGTTTGAGGATATATTCTCGGAATTCAAGAAAGGTGTTGATACACAGTTAGGGAAAGAGGATACAGAGACCCATTACAACCTCGGAATAGCTTATAAAGAAATGGGGCTTCTTGATGACGCCATCCGTGAGTTCAAGATAGCATCTGCGGACCATAAAATGGAGTTTGACTGTTACAACCTCATAGGAATATGCTATGTTGAAAAAGGGGCTTATAAAATAGCTGTTGAGATTTTCAAGAAAGGCCTACAATTACCGGGCATAAGTGACGATGCGTATGCCGGCATGAGCTATGAATTGGGGACGGCCTACGAACTGTCCGGAATGACTGGTGAGGCCCTGTCTGCCTATCTGGAAACCAGTAAGAAGAATTCCGGCTTCAGAGACGTACAGTCCAAGATATCGCAACTTGGAGGGAGCAGGGAGACTAAAAAAGGGAGGGTTTCTTACGTATGAATTATCTTAATTTCTTTGGGCTCAACATGGAGCCGTTTTCCAATGTTGCAATGGGAAGGTTTTACTTCAATTCCCCGCAGCACGCAAGGGCCCTTGCCAAGCTGACATACGCCGCTGATTCCATGAAGGGGCTTGCCCTTCTTGTCGGGAGCATAGGCGCAGGGAAGACTACCCTGGCCAGGAGGTTTCTGGACAGCCTTCCAGATGACAAATATGAAGCCGCCCTGATCGTTATGGTACACTCCTCCGTGACGTCGGACTGGCTGCTGAAAAAGATAGCCCATCAGATGGGTATAGATGACCCCTCCCCTGACAAGCTGAAGCTCATGGGACAACTTTATGAAAGGCTGATTTCCATCCACGAAAGCGGAAAAAAGGCGGTCGTGCTGGTTGACGAGGCACAGATGCTCCAGTCAAAAGAGATAATGGAAGAGTTCAGAGGGATGCTTAACCTTGAGAGCGATGACAGCAAGCTGATCTCCTTTATATTCTTTGGCCTTCCGGAGGTAGATCAGAACCTGAAGCTTGACGAACCTCTGGCCCAGAGAGTAGCCATTAGAATCGCTCTGGAAGCCATGCACGAAAAAGAGACCGAGGAATACATAAAGCACAGGCTGGCAACTGCTGGAAACGTCAATATACAATTTACGACTGAGGCATTCTCCATTATTTATAAACACTCGGCCGGCATTCCGAGACTTATAAACACCATCTGTGACAACGCGCTCCTTGAGGCCTTCCTGCTTAAGAAAAAAGAAATAAACAAAGAGCTGTTGAGCGGTGTTCTCGAAGACCTGGGGCTTGCCATGAAATCGCCCCGACTTTCCGTATTTTCTGTTAGACCGGATAAGAGTACAAAAGAAGAGGCTGCCCAGGCCGCTGAAAAAGATGAAGTGGACCTTATGTTTCAGGGTCTTGAAGTAAAATAGAAATAACATCGAGCCTCTTGCAAAACTATTGTTTGTGGTTCGACAGGCTCACCACGAACGGGTTAAAACTCAATGATTTCAACCTAACTACCGTTCGCCCTGAGCTTGTCGAAGGGTAATTGTGGACTTTTGCAAGAACCTCACATCCATAGAAACTACCAAGGTATTTAGGCTGAAGGCTGAAGTATCCTAAAAACCTTTAGTTCACCTTCTTCAGCCTTCACCTTCAGTCTTCAATCTATCCACCTGAGTAGTTGCCTTTTCCATATCTCTTCCAATAGACAGGAGTGGTCTCCATGTGTGAGCTGAGGGATATCCTTTCAGGTTCCGACGTCATAAAGGCTGCCTTAAATATCGTTAAGGAATCAGGACAAAAGGCCTATCTTGTCGGCGGGACAATCAGAGATATATTGATAAACTCACGGATCGGGAACGATTACGACTTTGCCGTGCAGGGAAAGGGTATCGCTTTCGCTAAAAGCTTTGCTGAAAAGGCCGGCGGCAGCTTCTTCATCCTGGATGATGAGAGGGATGCATCCAGGGTTGTATCCGGTAAGGAATTCCAGGTCGATTTTTCAGGGCTGAAGAAAACAATAGAAGAAGACCTGAGGTTGAGAGACTTCACCATAAATTCTATGGCCGTGCCTTTGGACTCCCTGTTCAAAAATAACATGATACTGCTGGACCCTCTGGACGGGAAGAACGATATAGGTAACAGGCTTTTGAGGGCATCCTCGCAAATATCTATCCAGGAAGACCCCCTGAGGGTTATGAGGGCATTCAGGTTTTCTTCTTCATTTAATTTTACCATGGATGGAGAGCTGTTAAACCAGATAAAAAAACATTGTGAGGAACTGAACAGTGTTTCCAGGGAGCGGGTGAGGGCCGAACTGTTCATGATCCTAGAAATGCCGGCGGCATATAATACACTTAAAGATATGTGCTGTAGGTATAGCTGAAGAGGTATTAAACCATTTAAACGGCTATTTCCCCGGATATGCTAAAAAGATCGAGGATTACATGGCTGAAGAGGTAGAGGACTACGTGACGAGGAGAGGTCTTGTCAAGATTGCTGCGCTCCTGCACGATTCCGGTAAACTCTATACCAGAACGATGCAGGATGGAAGGGGGAGGTTCCTTGGGCACGAAGAAAAAGGAGAAGCGATAAGCGCTGATATTGCAAAGAGGCTTAAACTGAGCCGCAGGTCCGAGATGATACTCTGCGGCCTCACTGCAAACCACATGAGGGTATTGGGCCTATCAAAGCTCAGGAAGGCCACAAAAAGGGCAAGGTACAGGTTTTTCAGGGATGCCGATGGTTACGGTCTCGAACTTCTCATACTGTCACTTGCAGACGCAATGGCAACGCCTGTAGAAGGTAAGAGACTTGAAGATTTGAAAGGACTGATCGGAAACCTTGCAGAGTATTATTTTGAAGAGTTTACGGCAGTCCCTCAAAGGCCGCTGATAACCGGAAAAGATATAATGAGGCTGTTCGGGATACCTGAAGGTAAAAAGGTTGGAAAACTGATGGAAGCCGTCAGAGAAGCCGAGGCGCTTGGAAAGGTGTCAGATACGAAGGAAGCGATAGATTATTTAAAAAAATATGATTTTTGATCCCCACCCTTTGATCGTTGTTACAGTAGTGTGTGCCGGAGAGAATACGCAGGAACGGCCAAAGGCAGAAGGAAGGCAATTTTACGGCCTTCAGCCTATTGATAAGGAAGCAGCTCATTGACATGAAAAGAAAGAGCTTAAAGGTAATTAACCATGCTGTTTGAAACCCCTGATGACACATACAAGGCATTTCAGCGGTTCATGCTGAAAAAGGAGTACGAGAAGGCCTACAAATGCCTGGAAAAGCTCTTGAAGCAGTTCCCCGACGACAAGCAGTTGCTGCATACGATGGTTGACCTTTGCATCTATGACTGGAGGGTGCCTGAAAAAAGCAAGTCCTGGGTGAAGGCCCTGATTAAACAGACCTCCTCCTGGTTCGAGTATGTCCTTCTGAGTCAGGTGGAGGCCGATACAGGAAGTTTCTCCGCTGCGCGAAGCGCTCTGAAAAAGGCAAAAGAGCTTCAGCCGAAGCAGGAATGGATCAAAACTAAAAAAGAGCCCAAACAGATATTTTCGGAGGTTGAGCAGTTTATAAAACAGCGGGAATTATCTTTTCAGAATGTCTGGAATGTCAGGGACATAAAAAAACTAAAGGCAAACTCAGCAGCTAAAACCCAGGAACCGAAAAAGCCGGGGAAGAATGATAAACCGGGAATAAAACCCCCAGTCAAGTCAAAAGAGGCCGTAAAAAAACAGGGCGCCCCCGCAGCGGCCCTTGCAAATCCTGCGGCCGCCGTTGTCAGTATCCCGACCTACTCAGTCCCGGTCAGCGTCGAACCTTTCAAAATGGAGATATTTTCCTCACTGTTTTCGGGAGGCGTCACCACCTTAGAGGAGGCATGTCTCCTGATCGACTATGCCCATCTCTCGGTCCAGGGCGGGTTTGATGAGCTTTTGTGCCTGAACGCCATATCCGGGATCGAAAAATACTGGTATCAGATAGAGACGGTTAAAAAGGTGCTCAAGCAGTTTCATGGGAGGGCTCTCCTTTCCGACGAGGTGGGACTTGGAAAGACCATTGAGGCCGGGATGCTTATAAAAGAGTATTTCATGAGGGGGATGGCCGGGAATATCCTGATCCTGACCCCGGCCCCGCTGGTGTCCCAGTGGCGGGAAGAGATGAAGGTGAAGTTCGGCATGGAGTTCCTCACCACCGACGACCCTGAGTTCGCCGAAGACCCGGCCCGTTTCTGGCAGCATAAGTTTATCATTTCCTCCATCAACACCGCCAAGGGAAGTAAAAATGCGCCGGTGGTTTCGGAGCAGTTCTACGACCTGGTGGTGGTAGACGAGGCCCACCACCTACGGAACAGGAACACTCTCGGCTGGAAACTGGTCAATCAGATACAAAAAAGGTTCATCTTCCTCCTGACCGCCACCCCTGTGCAGAACAACCTCATCGAACTGTTCAACCTGATAACCCTCTTGAAGCCCGGCCAGTTCAAGACCGAGAAGCTCTTCAAGGAGGAGTACGTCATGAAGGTGAACCCAAAGGCCCCGGCAAACAAGGAAAGGCTCAGGGAGCTTCTCAGAGACGTAATGATACGTAATACCCGCAGCGCCATAGACTTGAAGCTCCCCAAACGTTTTGCATCAACGATGAGGCTGGAACCGTCAAAGATAGAGATGGATATTTATGCCGGGATCAATGACTGCATGAGAAGGCACGGCCTCAAGAGGAATATGGTTAATCTCCTGCTACGGGAGGCAGGGAGCAGCCCCTTTGCCTTGAAAAAGAGCCTGCAAAAGATGACCGGCATGGAGGNNNTAAACGAGATCATAACCGCCGTTGACGCGCTCCAGGAGATATGCAAGGGGAAGGCGCTGTTGGATATCGTAAAGAAGAACCCTGACAACAAGAAACTTGTCTTTACCCAGTTTATAAGCAGCATGGATTATATATCCGGACTCTTCCTGCGGCACGGCATCCCCCACGTCATGTTCCGGGGGGATATGAACCTACGGGAAAAGGACGAGGCCATCTCCGCCTTCAAAGGGGATGTGCCGGTACTTATCTCGACAGAGTCGGGGGGAGAGGGGCGTAACATGCAGTTCTGCAACACTATAATAAACTTCGACCTCCCCTGGAACCCCATGAGGATAGAGCAGAGGATAGGAAGGCTCCACAGGATCGGCCAGGAGCGTGACGTCTTCATATTCAACCTCTCCGTCAAAGGGACTGTGGAGGACTACATCATCGACATACTGGACAACAAGATCAATATGTTTGAGATGGTGATAGGGGAGATAGAGCCGATCCTTGGGTATGTGGGAGAGGACAAGGATTTTGAAGAGGTCATCCTTGACCTCTGGCTTGAGAGCGGCGATAATAAAGGACTTGGAGAGAACTTCGAAAAGCTGGGACAGGATATGGCAAATGCCAAAAAGGAATACCTGGAGGCGAAGAAGATCGATTCTCAGGTATTCGGCGAGGATTACGAGATATGACCCGGTCCGTTTCCGAATTTTTCATGGATATACTGGAATACAACGGTTCCGTCATTGAAAAGTTGGATGGCGGCGTCCTTGAGGCCCTTTTGACACCTGAGGCGTCAAAGACACTTGAAATACCTGAGCACACAAGGCTCTGCTTCTCTTATGATGAAGCCCAGGGGAAGAATATCTACGCATCTTACGACTCCGAGATATTCAAGACATCGGTCAGGCTGCTTTCTGGAAGGGGGCGGTATGCACTGGGACTCTTTGAAGCGCCGGCGCAGAATCTCTCAAAACTGGTACATCTTGTGGAAAGCAGAATATCTTTCCATAACGCCGTGTTCAGGCTTGAGAATACCGAAACAAGGAAGATACCTTATCTCCTCACAGTATTCCGCTATACAGCCCTCTCCGATGAAAAGCACGAAGGGATTGTCACGGTGCTTTTGAACACGGAAAACCTTTCGGTTGCAGCCATGCCGGAAGGGATGAGCGGCATCCTGGACAGGCTTAAAGAGAGCGATAC
Source organism: Deltaproteobacteria bacterium (assembly GCA_016208525.1). GTDB lineage: Bacteria > Desulfobacterota > JAENJC01 > JAENJC01 > JAENJC01 > JAENJC01. The sequence goes on from JACQYJ010000126.1 coordinate 10,144, forward strand.
GGTGAACCCCGTTGAGAGTTTGCCGACAATCCCAGAGAAAGATATGGAACGTCTGTTCCGGGCAGCCCATTGTGCGGCGATGGGGATGGTGAAGGCAAGGCTTGCCGAGTTTGTAAAGAGCCTTGACAGGAGACTCAACCGCGACGCGAGGAGGGTCTTTGAATATTATGATACGATGAAGGGCGAGACGATAAAGGCCATAAAGAAAAATGCGGTAAAAGAGGGCGGCGATATAGACAAACAGATACAGGAGAAGACGGTAAAAGGCGAGGGGATAGACCGGCTCCTCAGCAAGCTGGACGCAATAGATGCGGAACGGAAATGGAAAGTGCGGGACCTTGTCTCAAAATACTCCTTAAACATCAAAGTCGAGCCGGTGTCCGCCATAAGCATTATAGCCGATCTCCCCGTCTTTACGGTAAAGATAAAGAGACGGCTGGCGTCCAGGGACTTCCCCGTCACATACAACCCCATTGTAAGACACCTTGACCCACTTCCCTGCGAATCATGCTTTTCACCGGGTCACGGCCACTATGTC
>JACQYJ010000127.1 GCA_016208525.1 Deltaproteobacteria bacterium
AAGACATCTCCGAGGCTTGTCTTGCCGCTTCCCTGCTTATGAAAAAACTCCTTTATTGCGGCCTTCTCCTCGTCCTTTTCAAGCGCCTTTACACTTAAAGATATCTTCCTGTCGGCGATGTCCAGACCAAGAACCTTAGCCGTCAGCGCCTCCCCTTCCTTAACCACATCAGAAGGCTTTTTCTCCTTCTCTTTTACAAGCTCGGACGCGTGAATCAGGCCCTCTATTCCATCCTCAATCTCAAGGAAGACGCCGAAATCGGTCACACTGCATACCTTTCCGCTTACGATGTTTCCTTTCGGATATTTTGACGGTATATCCAGCCAGGGGTCTTTTTTAAGATGCTTTATCCCAAGTGAGAGCTTTTCTTTTGCCTTGTCTATATTCAGAACCACAGCCTCGACATCGTCTCCGGTCTTGAAGAGTTCTGAAGGGTGCTTTATCTTTTTAGTCCATGAGATGTCGGAGAGGTGGACAAGGCCGTCTATTCCTTCTTCTGCCTCTATGAAGAGACCGAAATCAGTTATGCTTTTAACGGTTCCTTTTATGTGACTCCCCACAGGATGATTCACTCCCAAGGAGTCCCATGGATTCGGAAGGGTCTGCCTGAAACCAAGAGCCAGCTTTCGGCTTGAAGGAACTATATCAAGAACCACTGCTTCAACGGTTTCTCCAAGGGAGAGGATTGAAGAGGGATGTTTCACCTTCCGCGTCCAGGACATCTCAGAGATATGTATCATCCCCTCCACACCTTCTTCCAGCTCAATAAAGGCGCCGAAATCAGTAAGGTTTACAACCTTTCCCTTTACCCTTGTTCCAACCGGATATTTATTTATGACATCCTTCCATGGATCATCAGTTGTCTGTTTCATACCCAGGGAGATTTTTTTATTTGCCATGTCGAGCTTTAATATCCGGACAGTAATCTTATCTCCTATATTCAGGACTTCTGACGCCTTGTTTGGCCTTTTCCATGAAATATCGTTTATATGTAACAGGCCGTCTATACCGCCTATATCTACGAAGGCGCCGTAATCCATGATATTCTTCACAACACCTTCTACTATCGCGCCTTCATGCACTCCTTCGAGGGTCTTTTCTCTCTGTTTTTCTCTTGACTCTTCAAGGCAGGCCCTCCTGGAAACAACCACGTTTTCTGCCTTTTTGTTATAGTTTAATACCTTGAACTGGAATGTTTTGCCTAAGAGTTCATCCATGTTCTTTACAGGTTTGAGATCTACCTGGGATCCGGGAAGAAATGCCTGGACTCCGCCCAAATCAACAAACAGACCCCCTTTGACCTTTCCGGTTACTCTGCCCTCTATAAAACCGCCCTGATCGCAGGATCTAACTATATCATCCCATACAATCATCTTGGCGGCCTTTTTCCTGGAGAGTATGACCAGACCGTTTTTACCTTCCAGCTTTTCAATTATGGCCGATATCCTGTCGCCTACCTTAATATCTACAGTTCCGTCAGGTTTCCTGAACTCCTCAATCGGAATTATTGCATCAGACTTGTATCCTATATCGAGAAGGATGGAATCAGAGGTTACTTTTACTACTTCACCCTTAACCGTCTCCCCTTCAGTCAGCTCACTGATGCTTTTTCCGAAAAGGGCCTCGAAAGACTCTTCTTCCCCTCCTTTCTCAGGCCTTTCTTCCTGATCTTCATGAAACTGCGCCTTTGCCTTATCCATTAACCCATTACCCCCTTGATCAAATTAATGCAAATTGCAAAACGAAAATTGAAAAGTGCAAAACTGAGCATCCGAATCTCTATTTTGCATTTTACCTAAATTCGGCAATTGGCCACGGACAAAAGCGGACAAACCCTGATAAACAAACATCTCAAAAGAAAAATTGTTTCACCCAAAAGGTGATCCGATTATTTTTGATAATTATTTAAAATATCTCTGTTTTGTCCGTGAAAGTCTGTGGCTAAGTGCATTTTTTAGGTTTTACATTTTACATTTTGCACTTTGCAATTCTTCATAGCTCCTTATCCGCTCCATAACCTCGTCTATCACCCAGTCAGGAGTAGATGCCCCTGCCGTTACACCAACCCTTTTTACACCACTAAACCAGGCAGAATCAAGCTCAGCAGATACCTCAACATGATGGGTGTTCGGCTGTATCTCCTTGCATATCTCGGCCAGCCTGTTTGTATTGGCGCTGCTGTAACCACCCACCACTATCATGCAGTCAACATCCTTTGCGATGTCCCTTGACTGGTCCTGCCTGATGGCGGTGGCTCCGCAGATAGTATTGAATACCCGTAGTTCACCAGCCTTGCCAAGGCACTCATTTACAATGGTCTTAAGATTATCAAATGACTGTGTCGTCTGGGCCACAACCCCTATTTTTTTCTTTTTCGGGAGAGTTTCCAGTTGCTCCGGCGAGTTTACCACTATTACGTCTTTTCCGCCATAACTTATTATGCTCTTTACCTCAGGGTGTTCCTCGTCCCCGACTATGACAACAAAGTATCCCTCATCCCTTAGAAGAGTCGTCAGGTCCTGGGCCTTTTTGACAAAAGGGCAGGTGGCGTCAACTATCCGGAGCCCTTTCTTCCTTGCCCTCTCTATCTCATCGAGCGTTACACCGTGGGAACGTATAATTACCGT
>JACQYJ010000128.1 GCA_016208525.1 Deltaproteobacteria bacterium
TTTGAGCTTCTCCGCCAGCGCCGGGTCGAAGTCCTTTCTTGCGGCGATGGTGCGGTCCGGGAATTTGGCGGCGGAGAGATGCAGGACGCGCAGCTCGCGCGCTATCCTGGGATCTTTTTTCGCCAGCCCGTAATAGACGTCGTCCTTGGCCGCTCCGCCGTCGGCCTTTCTGTTCAGCGCCATCAGCACCGCCGCGTCGTGCTTGCCGGCGAAGATTGCTTCTTTGAAGAACCGGTCGGCGTCGTATCCTTTTTCCTTGAGCAGCGCCCGCGGGTAAACATAGCCGGCGGAGGTGTCCCGGTCCACGTAAGCGAAGACTTTGCCCTTGATCCCGTAGATGTCTTTTATGCCGCTATCCTTGCGCGCGAAGACCAGGCCTTCGTAGGTGGAATCGCCGCCGATCTCCGGCCGGGCCAGGGGCAGCGCGCCGATCTCCCTGATCGCGCGGTAACAGAGGAGGCTGCCGAAAATGCCCGCGTCGAGCTCGCCGTCTCGCATCTTCTCCAGCGCCGTGATGTAGTCTTTCTGCGGCATGAGCTGGCCGTTGATCTTCAATCCCTTGTTCAGATAATCCACGACAGGTTGATATTGCCGGATGGTCTCGGTCACGGTGAGCGCGGGGACGATGCCGATACGGAGTGAAGCGCCATGCGCCGGGGGAACGGCGCCTGGCGGCTCCTCTTTCTTGTCGCATGCGCCGAGCAGCAACAGTCCGCATAGGGCCAGGGACAGGCATGTTTTGTATGGCGTCATGAATAATCCTCCTTTATCGATCCTCCACGGTTCATCCCCACGCCTGTGGGGAACATGTTTTCCTTTTGTACTAAAGGGTTTCCTCCGTGTGCTCTGTGGGTCGATTGCAGGATTCAGGTTTTACGACTTCATCAAATTTTATTCTGGATATACGGAGAGTATCAAAATATTCAATTTATTACAACTAAATCCAATGGCTTTTAAACACTTGACAGGGTGTAAGTTGAAGATTAAACTGTAAACATTTCATAATTCTTAAGGAGGTACAGGGATGGATATTACAGTAACATTCAGGCATATGGAGCGTTCGGATGCCTTAGAGGCTTACGCAAAGGATAAGGTTGGCAGGTTAAGCAAATATCTGGACAGGATACTGGATGCCCATGTAATCCTTTCGGTGGAGAAAAACAGGCACACAGCTGAAGTGACCATGAATGCCAGCGGGGTTACCATAAACGGCCAGGAGACAAGGGAGGATATGTATTCTGCCATAGACCTGGTTGTGGAAAAGATGGAGAGGCAGGTAAAGAAGTATAAGGACAAGATCCTCGGGAAGAGGCCCCTTCATACGATCCCTGCCAAGGCAGCAACGGCAAGCATAATTTCCTCAGAGAGTATTGAGGAGGCGAGGGAGCCCCAGATAATAAAGGTTGAGGACTATAGGGTAAAACCTATGACCCTGGAGGAGGCCGCAATGCAAATTGACCTTCTCCACAACAACTTCCTTGTCTTCACTAATGCTGGCACCGAAAAGGTTAACGTCATATATAAAAGAAAAGACGGGAACTACGGACTTATCGAACCTGTTGTCTGATCTTAGGGAATCAAAGGCTGTTAAACTAATGGTCGCGTAAAAAGTCAGGAAAAGGCTGGTTTTCACGGAAAGCCGCGAAGCACGCCAAGAAAAAAGACTTAAAATCAACATGCTTTCTTTGCGACTTTGCGTGAGATAATTGGTTTTTACGAATTCATAAATATCTGATACTTTAAAGGAAGGGGACGAGAAGTTCTAACCGCCAGATGAAAGCCGTAAAGGTAGCAGATATCCTGAAGGATGGCGAATACCAACTGGGCCTCAGGCTTGTTGGAGGAAAAAGCGGACTTTCAAAAGAAATTGCCGTTCCGAGGATACAGAAGCCCGGATTGGCCCTGGCCGGCTATTTAGAGCAAATCCATCCCGACAGAGTCCAGGTCCTGGGATCTGTCGAATTGTCTTACCTCTCAACCCTGTCGGAAAAACAAAGAGAAGCGGCGATAAAGAAGCTGTGCAGCCGGGATATCGCCTGCTTTGTTATCACAAGGGGCCTGCCAGTTCCAAGAACCCTGATCCAGGAGGCAAATAAAAGGGGAATAGCTGTTTTAAGGACGGATCTGTTGAGTTCCGTCCTTATAAACAGAGTAACCAAATTTCTGGAAGAAAGACTCGCTGAAACGGTTGCCGTGCATGGCGTCCTTGTTGATGTCCTGGAGGTTGGAATACTCCTCCTTGGGAAGAGCGGGATTGGAAAAAGCGAGTGCGCCCTTGACCTTGTGCTGAGAGGACAAAGGCTGGTGGCTGATGACATGGTAGAGATAAAAAAATCCCTTCCCTCTTCTCTCATAGGGAAGGGAACAGATCTGATAAAATACCACATGGAGATAAGAGGACTCGGCATCATCAATGTGAAGGACCTCTTCGGCATAACGGCAGTGCGGGACGAAAAGGAGATAGAGGTCGTTGTAGAACTGATGGAGTGGTCCGGGGAAGAACATGAAAGGTTGGGGCTTGATGAAAAGAAGTACTCTATCCTTGGGGTTGACCTTCCTCATCTGCGGGCGCCGGTGAGGCCGGGCAGAAATATGGCAACTATAATTGAGGTGGCTGCCAGGAACCATCTCCTTAAAAAGACGGGAAGGCACTCTGCCAGAGAGCTTCAGGATGCACTCATGCAGAGGATCCAGAGAAAGGTGAATAAAGGATGAGGGATGAGGGATGAAGGATGAAAAAAACTATATCTCAGCCCTCAGCCTTCAGCCCTCAGCCTTGTCATCATTAAAGATTGTTGTGATAAGCGGGCTTTCAGGTTCGGGCAAGAGTACGGCAGTCAAGGCATTGGAGGACCTGGGGTATTTCTGCGTGGACAACCTCCCGGTAACCTTGCTGCCGAAGTTTCTTGAGGTATGCCAACTGTCTTCAGGAGGGATAAACAGGCATCAGTTAAGGGAGCTTGTATTCCAGAGCTATGGCGATAAGTCAAGGGAGGGAGGGCTGGCAGTAAACCTGCTTTCTTTTGGTTTCAGCCACGGCCTTCCATTTAACGCAGATATTGTCATGGATGTCAGATTCCTTAAAAACCCGTATTTTGTCGCCGAGATGAAGGGGCTCACTGGTGAAGACCCAAAGGTTACAGGATATATTATGGATTCTGAGGAGTCCTCCCTGTTTATGTCCAAGTTTCTAAACCTGATTAAGTTTCTTGTTCCCCTCTATGAAAAGGAAGGAAAGGCTTACCTGACAATTGCTATCGGGTGCACCGGAGGAAGGCACAGGTCGGTTGCAATAGCCAATGAAACCGGAAAGGCCCTGGAGAGCGGCAAGCACAAGGTAACGGTGTCGCACAGGGATATTGCAAAGGCTTAAATGCCGTGAACCGTAAATAAAACAGTTTACAGTTTACGACTTACGATTCACGACTCACGGTCTTTTGGAGGTAAGATGATAGGCATTGTGATAATAACTCACGGGAGACTGGCAGAGGAGTTTGTGAAGGTCGCTTTCGATATAGTGGGGCAGGCCAAAGGGGTTATACCTGTATGTATAGAGAGAAGCGACGCAGTAGAGGAGGTCAGGAAGGAGATAGAAAAGGCGATGAAGGATGCAGACGAAGGGGATGGAGTTATTCTTTTTACAGATATGTTTGGCGGCACTCCGTCTAATTTAGGGCTCTCGTTTCTGGATGAGGATCGGGCAGAGGTGATCGGGGGTGTGAACCTCCCGATGGTAATAAAGGCATCCATGTCGAGGGAGGGTAAGACTCTTAAAGAGTTGGCGTCATTTATAAAAGAATATGGCCAAAATAGTATTTCTCTGGCCAGTGAGATACTTACAATGAAGTCTGCAAAGAGGTAGCATGTCAATAGCGCTTGCGCGGATAGATAACCGTTTTGTACATGGGCAGATACTGGAGGGATGGATCCCTTATACAAAGGCGACCTGTATAATTGTAGCGAGTGACGCCGCCGCCAGGAACCCTGTTCAAAAGATGGCCATGGAGACCTGTGTAACATGCGGGCTGAGCATTCAGACGCTTGAGGTCGCGGATGCGGTTAAGCGGCTATTGGAAGGGGAGTTGGACAAATCGAGAGTTGTCCTTCTGTTCGGCACGACTGAGGATGCCCTTAATGCAGTAAAGCTCGGGCTTGAACTGGAAGAGCTTAATGTTGGGAATATTCACTTCTGCCCGGGCAAGTTACAGATATCGCCGTCTGTCTCTGTAGATACGGAGGACCTGGAGAACCTGAAGGCCCTTACTGATAAAGGGATTAAAGTAGTGATAAGATGCGTGCCTTCAGACCCGCCCCGTGATATATGGGAAGTTGTTAAAAGATAATGGCGTAAAAGGTGGATTATGTGGGACGTGATGTTTGTCTCTTTTGTGGGAGCTTTGATATCTCTCGATAGAACGGCCTTCCTTCAGATGATGGCGTCCCAGCCTATTGTCGCCGGGCCTGTTGTGGGATATGTTCTGGGGGACCCTGTTACAGGGCTTATGATAGGATCTGTCCTGGAACTGTTCTGGATAGGCGCAATGCCGGTAGGAGGTTCTGTCCCGCCGAATGAGACTGCTGCTGCCGTTATTGCTACATCTGTGTGCATAATTACATGCAGGGATATAGGTGCGACTTCGGTCTTGCCCTTTCCTGTAATGATCTTTTCCATCTTAGTCTCTATACCTCTGTCAATTGCAGGACAGCGGGTAGATATATTCGTCAGGAATTATAACCGTAAATTCGCTCTGAACGCCGATAAATTGGCAGGAGCCGGCAGATTTGCACATATAGACAGAGAGAATCTAAAGGGACTTTTTTCTTTTTTTATGGCATCATTTTTCTCCTTGCTGGCGCTGATCAGTCTTGGTCTTACTGTTATAAAGACCTTATATCCTTTGCTCTCCGGCTCTGTACGCCTTGTAAACGGATTTTACCTGTCTTTCTATCTTTTTATTTCTCTGGGGATAGCGGTTCTTATGAGGACAGGGAAAGGAAAGGGCATGGCGCCGATCTTTTTTGCCGGGTTTCTGATAGGCATGATCCTGATGTCCATTAAGGGGTTCGGATGGGGTATATAAGCAGCGCATTTTTCAGGTCTTTTTTGATCCAGTCCTCCTGGAGCTTTGAAAGGATGCAGAGTCTTGGTTTTTTCTATTCCATTGTCCCGGCGATAAGGGCGATTCATAAAACCGAGGATAAGTTTAAAGAGGCATGCAGGAGGCACCTGGAGTTTTTCAATACTAATCCTTACATGGCCCCTGCAATAATAGGCGCAACAATCAGGCTGGAAGAGGACGGCGCATCGGACGATGATATTAAGGGATTAAAGAGCGCTCTCATGGGGGCTTACGGGGCCCTTGGCGATTCCCTGTTCTGGAGTTCCCTGAGGCCCCTGGCGGCAGTTTGCGGTATCATTTTTGCGCTTCTTGGATTTGTATGGGCCCCTTGTGTGTTCCTTGTTGTTTATAATTTACCCCATATATTCATAAGGGGTTACGGCATGATTATGGGACATAAGATGGGTATTGGCATTGTCAGCGTTATAATGCTGCTCGATATCCCCGGCAAGGCTCAGAGTATAAAAAAAGGAATCCTGTTTCTTTCGGGATTCCTTCTTTCCGTTCTCCTTTTTATCGTGTCAGGGAGGGGAGAGGGTGGGGGCAGCTACCTATGGGTCTCCTTGATTGTAATATGTTCGGTCTTTGGTTTTTACCTGGGTCTGGAAAAGGGAATAAGGGTTGAGGTACTGGCGTTTACAGCAGTCGTAGTGTCGGTAGTTTTGGGGATGTTCTTATGAAACGTCCATGACCTAACGGTCACAGGGGAAGATGAAAATCCCCCTCACCTTAATCCTCTCCCAAAGGGAGAGGAAACAATAAACAAACCCCTCTCCCTCCGGGAGAGGGGCAGGGGTGAGGGTGTATTTTCGGAGCAATACAGGGGACCTTTAAATGGAAAACAGGGTATTTAGCATTGTTAACAGGTTAGGGCTTCATGCCAGGGCAGCTGCGGCCTTTGTGCAGACAGCTGGTAAATTCTCTTCAGAAATCTGGGTCGAGAAGGATGACGTGGAGGTGAACGGCAAGAGTATCATGGGGTTGATGATGTTGGCGGCTGAGAAGGGCAGCGCCATAAATGTAAGGGCTCTGGGTGATGACTGTGTCGAGGCGATGAATACCCTCGAAGAACTGGTTGCTAAGGGGTTTGGGGAAGAATAAGAAGATGAGA
>JACQYJ010000112.1 GCA_016208525.1 Deltaproteobacteria bacterium
CCGGGGCTGAAGGAAGGGAGCTGGAAAGCTCTTACGACGTCAAGACCATGGGGGAGCAGGCGAGCATTATTACGGGCGACGGGGTTGTGGGTAATATAGAGACTATCGGAAAAGGCGCTGCAGGTTTCGGATATTTCAATATCGTCCCTGATATAGACGGAGGCGTCAGGTGGGACCCCCTGACAATAAAACATAAAGAGAGATACTATCCACCTCTTGCCCTTCAGGCCCTTAAATTTTACCTTGGAAACCCTCCCTTAACCCTTACCTTTGCCGATTACGGTGTTGCCAGGCTGAGACTCGGCAATCTCTATATCCCGGTTGACGAAGATGGAAGGATGACAGTCAATTATTACGGAGGCCAGAAGACCTTTCCTCATTATTCCATTGCTGACGCCATCGCGAACCGAATCCCAAGGGAAAAACTGAAAGACAGGATAGTCCTTGTAGGCTCCACTGCGATAGGCATCTACGACATGCGCGTCACTCCATTTGAGCCGATCTACCCCGGGGTGGAGATACATGCAACGGTCATAGACAATATCCTTCATCAGAGGTTCATCACAAGACCGCACTGGCTCGCAATTATTGACATCTTTGCGATTATCGCAGCAGGCATTACCCTTGGTCTCGTTATACCAAGGCTTCCCGCATGGCTCGGTTTCGTCTTCGCGATATCTGTCCTCGCCTCATATCTTTTGCTTAATTTATACATATTTTCCAGCAACGGGCTCTGGATAAACGTAGTATATCCGGCCATGACGGTTGTTCTTACATATCCGGGAATAATCCTCTACAGATACATAACAGAGGAAAGGGAAAAGAAGTGGATAAAGGGCGCATTCCAGTACTACATCACGGCATCCGTTATGGCGGAGATTTTAAAAAAGCCTGATATGCTGAAGCTTGGCGGAGAAGAAAGGGAGCTTACAGTCCTCTTTTCCGACATCCGAAGTTTTACAACCATATCGGAAAACCTCTCACCAGAAAGGCTGGTCTCCCTGCTGAATGAGTACCTTACAGCCATGACAGACATAGTGTTTGACCATAAGGGGTATCTGGATAAATATATCGGGGATGCAATAATGGTTGTATACGGCGCCCCTGTTCCGCAGAGTGATCACCAGGCGCAGGCGTGCACCACTGCGATAGAGATGATGGCAGAGCTAAAAAAACTGCAACAGAAATGGGATAAGGATGGGATGCCGCTTATTGATATCGGGATCGGCATAAATACTGGACCTATGGTTATCGGAAATATCGGGTCAAAGAGGAGGTTCAACTACACAGTGATGGGTGACAGCGTTAACCTGGCATCGAGGCTGGAGGGGTTGAATAAAGACTACGGCACCCACATCATCATCAGCGAAAAGGTATATGAAAATATAAAGAACAAATTCCTTTGCAGGGAATTGGATATGGTAAAGGTCAAAGGTAAAACGGAACCCTCAAGGGTATATGAGCTTATAGGCAGAATCGAGGATACGAAAGACCTCCTGGAGATGACGGAAACTTTCAATACCGGGTTAAAATATTTTAGATGCAGGGAATTGGAAAATGCAGTCATGGAGTTTGAGAGGGCGCTGGTTCTCAAGCCAGGGGACATACCTTCTGAGATTTATATAAAAAGAAGCCAGGATCTCATGAACGGACTCAAACCAGATTGGGAGGAGACGGTATAGTAAAAAAGGGCACTTTTGAGTGCAGTGGTCGGCGGTCAGTGATCAGTGGTCAGAAAAAGACTGACATCCGGCCCCTGGCCACTGATCCCTGACTACTGCTTTATCACGCCGGAATAACCCCTTTTATCTCAGGCACCCTCTCCCTTATAGCCCTTTCAACTCCCATCTGAAGAGTTATCGTGGAGCTCGGGCATCCTGAACAGGCGCCTCTGAGCCTTACCTTAACGTAACCATCCTTCATTCCGAGGTAATCTATATCGCCCCCGTCTGCCTGGAGTGCTGGCCTTATTTCGTTCAGGGCCTCTTTTATCTGTTCGTCCATCTCTGCTTCTGACATCAAATCACCTCCTTTTTATTTTACCTAAATCCTTTGCGGTATGATTCAAATCATCACGGCATCCCTACTGCCTTCTCAAGCTTTGCCCTTGCAATAGCAACATCGTATCTTGCGTTGACAAGGTCTGTCTCTGCCCTTATATGGGATGACTGCGCATCTGTGACTTCTATAATAGTCCCCACGCCGGCATCATATCTGCCGTTGGCAATATCAAGGTTCTCCTTCGCCTTATTAAGTCCGCTCTCTGCAATGCTTATCAATGCCTCTGTATTTTGGAGCTCCAGGTAAGCCTGGGTCGCCTCAAGAGAGACATTGTTGGATAGCGCCTCTTTCTGCGCCTTAAGGGATTCTATCACTGCAACAGACTCTGAAACCTTCCTCTGTGTAACAAAACCTTCAAAGATAGGGATATTGAGGGAAAGCCCCACACTCCACCTCTTGTTTTTCTCCTGGAACAGGTCTTCACCCTGACCTGCCGGATACTGGTCATAATAGCCGTAAGAGCCGCTGGCGTTGAGGTTCGGATAGTATCCGCCCCTTGCTGCCTTTAATGTTGCTTCTCCTCCCTTTATCCTCGCCTCTATATTTTGTATCTCCGGTCTTCTTTTCAGGGCATCACTCAAGACATGCTCAAGGTTAGCTCCATCTGGAGCCGCCGGGAGGGAGACAGATATCTCCAGATCGAAGCTCTGGTCAAGCCCCATTCGCGTCTTTAATGAGGCCAGGGCCGTGTTAAACGCATTTCGAGCCCTTATAAGTTCAAGCCTGGCCTGATTCAGCTCAACCTCCGCCTTAGTAACGTCAAACTTAGCCTTTGCCCCTGCCTCATAAAACCCCTTCGCCTGCCTGAGATGGGCTTCTGCCTGGACAACAGACGCCTCCTGCACCTTCATGAACCCTGTGGCCTTGAAGACGCTGTAATAGGACTCCTTTACATTATACACTATTTCTGTCTTTGTCTTTGAGAGGTCCCACTCCCTCGCCGCTACCGTTGATCTGGCTGCATCAACGCTGCCGCCCGTCCTGCCGAAGTCGTATATCTTCTGGTCGACCTTAAAAACGGTCTGGTAGGTCTCTGTTTCTCCCGGGACAATAGCAAGGGCCGCCTCAGACCTCGCAAATGACGCATCTATGCTCGCCCGTGGGTAATAAGCAGATCTGGACTCTTTATACTGTTCGCCGGCAACAGCAATCTCCTTCTGTGACGCCCTTAATGACGGATGTTTTTCCAGGGCTATCGCGACACACTCATCCAGGGAGAGAGGTCTCCTCTCCTGTGCAAAAGACTGAGAGGCCTGAAGAGAAACAAACAAAAGGGATATATACAGAAACTTAAGCAAATAAGATTGCATTACGTAAAACACCTCCTCATTAATTTCTTGTAACTACTCACCACAGAAACACAGAGAGCACGGAGTTCCACGGAGATTAACCTTTAGGCAACTTTGCAAACCCTTCTGTGAC
>JACQYJ010000113.1 GCA_016208525.1 Deltaproteobacteria bacterium
CGCTGATTGTACTGCTTCGGTCTTTTCACAGTGGGGCAGGTAGCCAATGAACTCTTCTCCGCCGTATCTGGCCCAGATGTCGGCCTCCCTTGTCTGTTCTCTCAGGATTAAGCCGATTTCCTTCAAGACGACATCCCCAACCTGGTGACCCATGCTGTCGTTTATCATCTTGAAGTTGTCAATATCCAGTATTACTGCGGAAAGGGGCTGATTGTACCTCTTGGACTTTGAAAATTCGGCAGTTAGACGACCGAAGAAATACCTCCTGTTGTAAAGGCCTGTCAAAGGGTCTGTTATGGACAGCCGTTCCACCTCCTGGTGAACAAGGGCGTTGTCAAGGGCGATGGACACCTGGGCAACAAGGTACTCCATATGTCTCAGTTCTTCTTCATTGTGCGGTCTCAAACTCCCAATAGCGAGGACGCCAAGTACCCTTTCCTTATAATGCATGGCAAACCAGACTACCTCCATTGGAGTTACCTTTGCGAACCCGGCCTCAAGGAGAAGCCCTGTTTCAGGAATGTCTCTCAGGATTACAGTCTTCTTTTCGAGGGCGCAGATGCCTGGCAGCCCCTCGCCTACCTTCAGGGGCCTCATCTCCTTCTCTCCCACACCGTGGGAAACGGACGGGTTAAGTATACCACCTTCCTCATCGTGGAGATATACTATCCCTAAATGGGAGTCGGTCAGCTCTACCATCTTTGTAAGGGCCATCTTCAGAAGGGTGGCAGGATCGAGGGAGGTGATCAGCAGTTTAGAAAGCTCGTTGAACCTGGCCAGCCTTTCTTCCCTTATCTGGATAGCATCCATCATGTGGTTAAATCCTTCCCCTATCCTTTCATACTCGTCTCTGGTCTTCAGATCTACCCTGACATCAGGGTTCCCTGTTGCCGTCTCGTCCATGGCGGCTGTCAGGGCGTTGATGGGCCGAACGGTGTCCCTGTAAACAAAAAATGCAAGGAACACGCTGAAAACGATCCCTGTAAAGGTGAGCGCCGTGATCGTATTATTTATCCTCGCAATCTGGTATCCGACCTCGCTTCCGTACATCGCAACGGCAAGACTGCCTATGACCTCCCCCGCAGCATCGAGGATCGGCTCGGCGACAAGATAAACCTCGACACCTTCCAGAACCGCTTTACCCTTAAACCCCCTGTCTTCCGCCAGCGCATTTTTGATGTCATCCGAAACCATAACCCTGGGGCTGAATATGCTCTTAGGTATGCTTGTAGAAGCTATAATCCTTGATTCGTTAAGGATGCTCCCGAATATAGCGGAGTTTATAGAGAAGTTTTCATATATGTCATTCGGCAGCCAGTCGTACCCGTTTAGCAGGATGCTGGTCACAAAAGCCCCCCTTACCTTTCCGTCCTTTATCACGGGGACTACAACGACCTGCATTATTCCATAGGAATCAACCTTTGAAGCAAGGGAGGCGCTCTCCATGGTCAATATCTCTTTTCCGACCTTTTCAGTTGACTGAAGCGCTTCCCCCATTCTCAGCGCCCGTGAGACTACACCGCCTATTTCAAGGAAATCGCCGGTCCTCCCGTTCTTCCTCCCGATGACTTGCTGCTTTTCATCTACAACAGCCCATATATCCACGTATGGCCTGGCTATGGCGTAGCCATTCAGGAGGTTTTGCAGGAACCGGCTGTCTCGGCCCGCTATGGCGGTCTTTACATGCTCCTCGCTTGCCGTCTGGAGCATCCCATCCTTCATCTGATCCATTCTCGAATAGTATATCCTCCAGCCCCCCTTCAGTTTTGAATGGAGATTGTCAAGGGTCTCGTTTTCGATCTGCCTGGAAAGTGTGCCGGTAGTATAGTAATAAAACCCGCCTGCCAGCGTGGAGATTACTATAAGGAATGCTATAAGAGTTTTGATGCCTATCGGGAGGTAAAACCTCCAGAAACCTAATTCTACCCTGTAAACTTTTTTAGTCATAGCGGCTCCTCCATTCTCCTCATGTATGCAAGAAGGGCGCCGACCGTCTGAGGGTCAAATTGGGTCTCCGAGCATCTCCTGAGTTCTTCCGCGGCCTCTTCCGGCGTCAATCTTTTCCTGTAAGGCCTGTTGGTTGTCATGGCCTCAAAGGCGTCTGCATTGGGTTGTTAATGATAGTATCGCTTATCCCTATCTTGCCGATGTCGTGAAGCAGTACCGCGATCCTCAGATCCTTCATGAATGTCTCATCAAGGGATAATTCGCAGGCTATGGCAATTGCGTATTCGGCCACGCATTCCGAATGGTTTTTCGTCCAGCGGCTTTTTGCATCTATGGCAGAAGAAAGGGAGGTAATCGTGTTCATAAACAGGTTCTGCGCCCCTTCATAAAGGTTCGAGTTATCTATGGCTATGGCAACCTGTAGCGCATATTTCTCCGCCAGATCGATATCCTCCCTGCTGAATCCGGGGGATTCGAGACTTCCTATATTGAGAGCGCCCAGCGGGATTCCTTTGGCTATGAGCGGGACTATCAGCAGGCGCCTGACACCCTTGTCCCTGATATCCATGTCTCCATCGAGAAGGTCATCCGGATACACTTCCGGATAATATCTTGAAGCCTTCGAGGAAACCGACCGCTTCAGAATCGTTGACTCCAGAGGGATCATATCCTCATGTTCCTCCAGGATACCGTTCAAGGAACTGATCTCCAGCCTGAAGAAGATGTCATCCTCCTCAAGGGTTGCTATTGATACATATTCTGCGTTTATTAATGCCCTGAGATTTATGACACATATCTTCAGCGTCTCTTTTCTGTTAATGGATGAAAGTATGGCCCTGTCTGTGTTATGCAGTATCTTTATGGTCTCAAGCTCTCTGGTCAAAGCCTCTTTGGTCCTTTCGATCTGGACAATGAGAGAAGACATGTTTTCTTTGTCTTCCTTCAATATCCTCGCAATGAACAAAGCTGTAAAGGAAAGCAATGCGGCGATGGTAAAGAAGGGAAGACCGCTGAGAATAAGATGCGCATACGATGGAACTGTTGGGCTCGTGTTTGATACTAAAATTATATGAGAAAAAAAGGTCATGATGAAGGTTGTAAAAGCGCCAAAATAACCGAACAGAAAGGATGCGAGGATCATGGGAAGGAGATAAAGCGGTTTATACTGGTTGTGAGCTTCTCCAATATAAGAAAGAAATGCGTGTATGAATATTATGTATGTTCCGATTGATAATGGAATGACCCTTGCCAGGATATCTATCGGTAAAAATTTAAGGGACAGGGTAGCGGTGAAGGCAATCAGCAATATCAGATAGAGTCCCGGCTGGCTGTCTGTTCCGGCCATTATCGCCAGCATGAGAATAAGGAATGTGAATAACACTCCATAACATCCCATTAACCTCTTTATCTTTGTAA
>JACQYJ010000114.1 GCA_016208525.1 Deltaproteobacteria bacterium
CGATAAAGAGGGGCTTGCCAAAGGCGGCCTTTGCAGGAAAAGCTTTCGTTGTAAAGATAACTGCCGCAAACAGCAAGAGGCGCCTCCCGTCAATATCCCTGACATTTCAGGACCATACGGAGAAAAAGAGAGAGGCAGGAAGCCGCTACTTTCTTAAGATACCTCCAAATGGCAGGGAATCAGGGAGCTATCACTTTACATTCGAGGAGAGGGGATTGCACAGATTCGAGAACGGAAGGCTGGCGACAAAGTACCCTTTCGGCCTTTTTCTCAAATCAAGGGATGCAGGGGGTGAATCAGAGATACTGGTATACCCGGGAATACTCGATGTGAAGGAGCTTTTAAGGGAGACCGGGGTAGATGAAGGGGAACTGGAGTCGAGTATAAAGGGACGTGGGACCGACCTCTACGGCCTGCGGGGGTACATATCTGGCGACGACAGGAGGGCCATCCACTGGAAGACATCTGCCAGGCTTTCGAAGCTGTATATCAGGGAATTTGCCAGGGAAGATGCGAGGAAGGTTACACTGCTTCTTGATGACTGCATCCCAGAGGGTCTTGAGGAGTCACTGGAGAAGGGGATCGTAATTGCAGCCTCCCTTGCATCCCACTTCCTGTATAAGGGATACCAGGTCGGCCTCGTGACATCCGGTGAGGATATCCCTCTTGGGATAGGGATGGAGCACCTTTTCAGGATACTTCGCGCACTGGCGCTTCTCTCTCCAGGAAATGAAAGGGGAAAGCTCCTTGCATGGGTTGAAACGGGCGGGGTCCTTATCCTTCCATACGACAGCAAGGCATGGAATGGGAAAGAAGGGTCTTTTTCAAAGGTGATAAAGGTGACACAGTGAGGTTCCACACATACTTTAAGACAGCATCGTACCTGCTGGTTTTTTCCGCATTCCTCTCCCTGTCCCTCACAGGGGAGATCGAAGCCCACTATATCGCTTTCATCACTCTTGGCCTGGCGGCATGCCTGATGCAGGAAAAGTTTGACCTTTCCCATTTTTCAAAGTGGATAATCGCAGTTTCCATCCCTTTCCTAATGGCCGACTTCCTTTTTATATCAAAGGATATCCTTTATGCGTTTACACATTTCCTCATCCTCTTGACCAACGCCAGACTCCTCTCTCTCCGGACGGACGCCGACTACAACCAGCTATTCCTTCTGACTTTTTTTGACCTGCTGGCAGCATCGGCCCTGACCATAAACCTCTCCTTCGCCTTTACCTTTACAATCTACCTCGTTTCTGTCACATGGGCGCTCCTCCTGTTCCATATTAAAAAAGAGGTGGAGGGGCGAATTGCGGAAAACAAGGAGCAGGCCCTTGAGGGGACTGTAACCATCCCCTTCTTCCTCGGGATAGGAGGGGTAGCTGTGCTGTCGCTGGTCATAACGCTGGGAATATTCTTCATACTCCCGAGGGCCGGGGTAGGCCTCTTTTCCAGGAAACCCGGCAAGGTCATGAAGACCTCCGGTTTTGGCGACAAGGTAGACTTCGGCGATATAGGGGCTTTGACCCTGGACCCTGCGACGGTCATGAGGGTGGAGCTCCCTGATTTTGAAAAAGGGCTCGGCAGTATATATCTCAGGGGGGCTGTGCTCGACTCCTTTAACGGTGTATCCTGGAAAAGGGAGAGGTCCAAACTCGCAGCCGTTAATAAAGAGGACAACGATTTTGTCATATCAAAGGGAGCCGGGCGCCTTGTAAGACAGGAGGTTATACTGGACCCGATTGACTCGCGTGTTGTCTTCGGGATGGAGAAGGTTGAGCGGCTGTCAGGGAGGTTTCAGGCCCTTTTTACAGATAGCTACAAAACTGTTTATCTGCCGGTCAATCCTTCCTCAAGGTTCCAGTACACCGTATATTCCGATACAAGAGTCCCAAACGGCAAAGAGCTGGACGCCGACAGGGGGCCATATAATTCCAAGGTGACAGACCTTTATGCAAAGCCGCCCTCCGGCTCGGTCAGGGTAAAGGAACTGGCATCTTCCATAACTGCAAGCTCCGAGGGTGCATACCAGAAGGCAAGGGCGATAGAGAATTACCTGAAAAAAAACTATTCCTACACCCTGAGTTCCGATAGAGATGTATCCCTGCCGCCTGTGGAGGAGTTTTTGTTCAAGAACAAGGCCGGATACTGCGACCATTTTTCCACTGCAATGGCCCTGCTCTTAAGGGAAGTGGATGTGCCTGCAAGGCTTGTGACCGGGTATGTAACCGGAGAGTGGAACGACCTCGGAAGGTTCTATACGGTAAGGCAGAGGAACGCCCACTCATGGGTTGAGGTATACTTCCCGTCCCACGGGTGGGTCTCATTCGATCCCACGCCATCGGCAATGCCGGTTGAGGAGAGCATAACGGCAACTGCCATAGGCCGGTATATCGCATATATAAGGCTCAAATGGGACCGCTATATCATAAACTTCACCTTCCAGGACCAGGTGAATGCGGCAAAGGAGGCAAGGAGGAGGAGTGAAGCCGGGAGGGAGAGCGTCCTGGGGCTTATCGCCTTAATAAAGCTCAAGAGCGCCACAGTTATGAAGCCGTTCGCAGTTTCCATTGCAACCATCGTCCTTATCTATCTCTCATTAAAATGGAGACGAAGTAAAAGGGATCAGCGATACAAACTTAGCAATAAAGGGTCTGTGCCTTTTTACCAGGAGATGCTCCGGGTGCTGGCAAAGAGAGGGGTGATAAAGTCTGAGGGAATGACCCCAAGGGAGTTTGCCCGGATGGTTACGGCTGAAAGAGGTTCTGTTTATGGCAGCATTACAGAAATTACAGCGGCCTTTGAGAAGGTAAGATACGGCGGATTTACCCTTGGAGCGGGGGAGATGGATTCAATCAACCGCATTTTGGAAAGGATGAGGAAGGTATGACACCTAAATCCTGCAATCGAACCACAGAGCAACGCAGGAAACCCTTTAATACCACTTAAAAAGCCCCTTGTATATTTCATCTGCCAGCTTCTTTAGCTCTGCCGCTTTTTCTTTTGATTCTGCAAGCGCTTTTTTGGAGTCTATATAATCCTTAACCCCCTCCAATTCCTTTGTGTTGATCTCTATCCAATCCCTGATTATTCCCTCTGTCACCTCTATGTGAAACTGGAATGCATAGGCATTATTGCCTATCCTGAATGCCTGATTCTGGAATAATTCCGAGGATGCAAGCCTTACAGCGCCTTGCGGGATATCAAATGTGTCTCCATGCCACTGGAAGACCTCAATCTCTTTTGGCAATCCCTTAAAGGCCGGATCTATCTTTGCCTCATCTGTGAGATTCAGGGGGTACCATCCGATCTCTTTTTTCTGTCCTTTTGTAACCTCTGCTCCGGCTGCCTTAGCCATAAGCTGGGCGCCAAGACATACACCTATCATCGGCAGCTTCTTTGCCAATGCCTCTTTTATCAGCCTGTCCTCATCCTTCAAAAATGGGTATTCTGTCTCCTCATATACGTTCATAGGACCACCCATGATTATCAGCCCTCCGCAGCCTTCAAGGTTTATCGGCGCTCCCCCTTCGTAAAGGTTTACCTCTCTGTATTTTATACCGAGAGCCTTCAGTGGTTCTGTCAGAGTCCCCGGTCCCTCGAAGGAGACGTGTTTAAAGATCAAGACCTCCCTCATCTCTTTTTTCCTCCTTCCGATGCCTATTCACCAACCACCCCGCACTTCGTGCTCCCCTCCTTAGCTAATGTAAATCCGGGACAGTCCCCTCAATTGTTTCATCAATATGACTAAGGAATCCCCTTAGAATCCGCACTTCTCTGTCATCCAGCCGGGCCCTTCCGAACATCTGTCTGAAGGCTAACATTATGAGCTTCGGGTTCTGCTTATTAAAAAAACGAATCTCGTCAACTGTTTGTTCAAGTTGTTCGTAAAAGTTTTCAAGGTCTGCGACATCTGCCAGTTTTTCCTTATTAACGGAATGGAGCCTGGCCCCGGCTGCCACAAAAAGCTCATAGGCCACAACCATGACGGCATGGGAGAGGTTCAGGGATGGGAAGGCGTCTGAAGAAGGTATGGAGATCAGTTCATTACAGAGGGCAATATCGTCATTGTCAAGGCCGTTTACCTCCCTGCCGAAGACAATCCCTATCCGATTTTCCGAGAGGAGTGGGACGACTCTTTCAGCGGCCTCTCTTGCAGTGTAGAGGTTCTTCCTGTGGTGCCCGCCTATCTGCCGTGTGGTCCCATAAACCAGACCGTGGCCTGCAACAGCCTTTTTCAGGGTAGGGAATACCTCAGCCCTCTCCAGTATGCCGTGGGCCCCGGCAGCCATTCTGAGGGCATCTCCGTTTTTGTATTCGGGGGGACGCACAAGTATCAGTCTGGAAAGCCCCATATTCATCATGCACCTTGCTATGGAGCCTATGTTCCCAGGGGTCTTGGTCTTTACGAGGATTACGCTGATATTTTCAAGGTTAGAAATTTGATTCATGAGCTACTTTGACAGCCCAAGTTTATTATAAAGAAGGTCGAAATTAAAGTGGGCGGCAAGCAAATCCTTTGCCCTCTCGATCTTTTTCTCACCGCTGAAATGGGTCTTCCCAACAAGGCCCTCAACCTTTTCGACTGTGCTCAAAGTATCCTCCCTGACAACAAGGATAGGGACTCCAATCATCATCGCCTTTCCAACAACCACCTCGCTGGGGTTCTGATCTCCGGTAAGGATGAGGCACCTGGTGGATGTCTCAAGCGCTGCTATCTGTATGTCGCTCCGTTGACCGCCTGTAATAACCGCCTTGTTCAAGGTCTTACGGAAATACTTCATAGCCGAATCAACGTCCATGGCCCCTATGCTGAACCTCTCCACATAGTGGTCCAAGGCATCTTCGCAGCAGAGGAGCCTGGCGTTCAATGCGTTCTGGAGCGCCTTCACACTCACCGCGCCGAGAAAAGGGTCCATCGGTATCGTGCCCATCACATCTATCCCTTTTGACTTGAAAAACGGGACCAGAAGGTCGTTGACATGGGCTGCCGCCTTTGACGGCAGATGATTAATGACTATTCCTATCATCCTGTCCCTGAGGACATTGCCAGCGGTAAGGATACAGTCCGTACAGACCTCATTCTCATAACGGTCAACAACAAGGGCCTTCGCATCCAGCAGTTTCATTATTTTTACAGGGGCCAGGTCCAGATAAGCGCCGTCATAAAGTGTATCGGTTCCCTCTACCAGCATTACCTCCTTCCCCTGCGAGAGCTTGGTGAAGGCGGCCGCGACCTTATCCGCAAGCTTCAAGTCAGCGCCCTGAAGCGCCTTAATAAATATATCCTGGGTCATCGTTACAGGACAGATATCATTCAGAGCGTCATCAAGACCCAGCGCCTCCTTCATCATAACAGCATCCTCATCCTCCGGTATGCCGTCGCATGAAGAGGTGCACTTGCCGAGGGGCTTCATGTAACCAACCTTGTACCCTTCGGCCTTTAGCCTCATGGCCAGCGCCATGGCAATCATCCCTTTGCCGGAAAACTCGTTGATTGAGCCTATGTACAGGGTCTTCATTTTCAACCTCCTCTTTAACTGCCGTTGAGCATTTTTCAGGCTGCTACAAAATCAGCAACAGGGACAGTGCGCTTTATGGCAAAACTCTTACTATGCAGCTTGATGCGGTCGATTTCGTGAAGTGTCTCAGCCTCCAAATAGCTTTCTCCACAATGCAGACAGGTGACAACAGGTATATTTTCTATAACCAGTATTTCTTTTCCTTTACCGTATGTCCTGGCAACCTTATGTGTCCGTACCCCTTCTTTCCCGCAAATATCGCACTTCATATGATTCCCCCCCAATTATAGAGCATATACCGTGATTATAACCAATTTGCCAGTTGGACTCAACTTGGCAATAACCTCAACTTCCTTGCCGTCAACAGTTTGACCGGTTATCCGATATTTCCACTCAGCAGAGACTTTATCTTTCTGGCGTTCCACTATTTTACCGGTAAGTATACCACGTTCAACATCGTAAATTGAGAGGCAATCATTGTTCATCTCTTCTTCCCCGTGAATGGACATCACGTATTTCCGCTCCCGAACCTTATCTCTCATCTCCTTCAAAATCCCGTCAAACATTGCAATCCTTTCTTTTCCAGCAGCCCATTTCGCACCAATCACAAATAAAAAACAAAAAGGAGGAGCCGCAAAGCCGCGTGTTATCGCAAGTTGTAGGCAATATCCTTAAGCTGCTTTCCGGTGTTTTCCGCTTATGGATATAGGATTTAAGTTAATGTGGCTCTCTGAAAGAATTTTTTTAAGATACTCGCTTGGAGGTAAATCTTTCACCTCACGGTAAATCCGCTCCTTCCATTCCCAAACTTCATCAAGGACTTATCATATCTCTTCATCAGACACCTCCATTGGGGTTATCAACTCCAGTCTTTTGGAATACCCCTCTTTCATATTTATGCGAAATGACTCGTCTCATACATCAAGACTTTGCCGACCTCTTTCAGTTCTGTCTTGGTTTTAATGAGTTTATCTTCGACTTCTTCCAGGAACTGGACAGTACGCCTGTCATAGTATCGCTCTCCGCATGTTTTGCAGACAGGAACTTTTATAGGGATATAGACAATGTCATTGCCGACAGGAAATTCTTCTTTCACGTCTGTGGCCTTAATTTCATCGCCATGACAAATTACGCATTTCATATCTTTTTTCTCCTCTTGTAGTCTATCTATAACCCAGGATCAGGCTGATAGACGGTGATTATGATTGACAGATTTTCTTCTTCGTTATAAGCGCAAACTATATGTAAAGGACGATCAGATGTCGTCCTTCCATATATCAAGACACTGGGATATGGCCTATCCTCTGGATATTCTTCGATGACCTCCCCGGAACAAACCGCTTCATACACCTCATGCTCAAATATCCGACCGAACTCTTCGATCTCCATCTCTACTTTAGCATGTCTGCTATAAAAAACAGAGTTGATTTCAAAACTATCCCGTATTTTCTGCATCCAATTCACAGAGTTTAATCACCTCATTCCAGCGTCACCTTTTTTACTCATCACCTTACAGGCTCCAGCCGTGCCAACATCCGGGCCGCTTCAATTTCCATTTTCGAGAAGGCAAACCACTTTTTTCCAAGGTCTTTCAGGGAAGCGCCAAGGTGGTAGACTGTAGATTCATCAATGATTAAAAATCGGTCGTGGGAGTTGGCGAATTCCTTAACCTCAGTTTTAGGGAATTGTTCATTGTATTTTTTGACATCCAGCTCCATTTGTTTCGAGACTGTTCTCGTAAGAACAGTCAGCGAAACTCCTTTTTTACGTTTTGAAAAAAGCGTCAGTACTGTATCATCAATATAGTTATCGATCAGGATGATTGATTTTCCGGCAGTGCGTATGAGATCGGAAACAAATTGATAGGCATCAAAGACCTGTCCGTCAAAGAAAATACCCTGCTTTGGCTGAATTTCTTTGCTCTCGATGGCGTTTAATACTTTGTCGATTTTTTTATCCGTTTTGAGTTGTTTTAATTCGAGGGTATCCAGCCTTTGAAAAACCTGCGCGTTGGAAAGAAGAAAGCGGCGCATTGCGACAAAAGCCCGCATAATCTGTATATTTACTTCAATCGCTCTTTCACTGGTAAGGACTGCGGAAATAGTTGCCACCCCTTGTTCGGTAAAGACATAGGGGAGTGAGCCGCCCAACTGCTGTCTTGATGGTATCGCATTTTGCGATACCATCAAATTGACCTCTTCTTCCGTGAGTTGAAACATGAAATCAGAAGGAAATCGTTTGATGTTTCTTTTTACCTGTTCTCGTAGTCTGATTGGTTTTACATCATAAAAAAAGGCCAAATCCTTATCCAGCATGACCTGTACGCCGCGAATAGCATAAATCCTGCTCTGAATTTCTTTGTTAATTATCAGTTCATTTCCAGACATACCACTTCACCTTATTCCAGCGTCATCCTGGCGTCTATCGCAATGACCCCCTCCCCTTTTGGAAGGACTACAAGGGGGTTTATGTCCATCTCTATTATCTCAGGGAAATCGGTCACGAGTTGGGAAAGTCTCTGGATTGCCTCAACCAGCGCATCAGTGTCAGCCGGGGGCTCTCCTCTAACTCCTTTAAGCAGGGGGTAAGACCTGATCTCCGAGATCATCCTCTCTATGTCCGTCTTCCCGGCAGGGGCGATCCTGAATGATACATCTTTCAAAACTTCCACATAAATTCCTCCAAGGCCGAACATCAGCATAGGACCGAAGCTATGGTCCTTGCTCATCCCGACTATTACCTCCTTCCCCTTCTTCACCATCTCCTGTATGGACACTCCCCAGATAAGCGCCTTAGGCATCAACCTGGAGGCATTTGATGTGATCTCCAGGAAGGCCCTTTCAACCTCCTCCTCTGACGAGAGGCCAACCCTGACCCCTCCGACCTCGGTCTTGTGCAATATATCGGGAGATGCGATCTTCATGACAACAGGGAACCCTATCCCCTTGGCGACTATGGCGGCCTCTTCGGACGTTCTGGCAAGCATGGCCTTTGGAATCCTGAAGCCGTATGCCTTTATGACCTCCCGCGCCTCCTTTTCTCCCAGCTCCAGCCGCCCCTCAGCCTTCATAGAGTCAAAAATCTCTCTGACCTTTTCCCTGTTTACATCAAAGGAGGCAATAACAGGGTCCGGCTCCTTCAGCCACCGTGCGTATCTCACCATAGTTGCGAATGCCTTGACCCCTCTCTCAGGGAAAGGGTAGTTCGGCACCCCGGCGTTCCTCAAGGTCTCATTTGCCGACTTTATACTGGCCTCTCCCATAAATGAGGCAATCAAGGGTTTTCCTGTCCTGGATGCATTTACTACGATCTCTGCGGTCTTATCAGCCTCTGTCATGGCCTGGGGAGTCAGGATGACAAGGGCGCCGTTGACGTTGGGATCAGCCAAAACGGTGTTTACTGCTGCGTCGTACCTGTCTGCCCTGGCGTCCCCTATCACATCAACCGGGTTGAAGAACCCTGCCACAGGAGGAAGGGACTCCCTTAATTTATTTATGGTGTCACCGGTCAGCTCCGCAAGTTCGATCTTGAACCTCTCGCATGCGTCGGCAGCTATTATCCCAGGGCCGCCTGCATTGGTTATTATGGCAAGTCTTGAGTCCGAAGGGAGAGGCTGGCCTGCAAAGGAGAGGGCATAGTCAAAGAGGTCCTCTATACTCATGGCCCTGATTATTCCTGACTGGTCAAAGGCTGCCTGGAATGCCCTGTCAGCCCCTGCCAGTGTGCCGGTATGTGATGAGGCAGCCCTGGCCCCCGCTGCAGTGCCGCCTGCCTTGACGATAATCAGAGGTTTTTTTCTGGCAGCCTGCCTCGCAACGTCCATGAATTCCGGTCCCTTCTCAACACCTTCCAGATATCCGAGGATAACAGATGTCTCAGGGTCGTCAGCCAAGGTCTGGATCAGCTCCAGTTCCGAGAGGTCTGCCTTGTTCCCGAGAGAGACGAACTTGGAAAAGCCCACGTTGTTTCCAACAGCCCAGTCTAAAATGGCAGTGCAGAGCGCTCCTGACTGTGAAAAGAAGGCTATATTGCCTTTAGGCGGCATCCCTGCCGCAAAGGATGCGTTGAGGCTGGAGTTTGTATCTATAAGTCCCAGGCAGTTAGGGCCGAGGAGCCGTATCCCGCAACCTCTGGCCTTTTCTACCACATCGGATTCCAGCTTCCTTCCCTCACCCCCGGTCTCTTTAAAACCGGCGGATATTATGATGACAGACCTGGTTCCCTTTTTGGCGCATTCATCTATTGTATTCAGGATAAACTTAGGCGGGATAACTATGATGGCCAAATCCACATCACCTTCGATGCTTAACAGGTCCGGGTAGGACTTAAGCCCCATGATCTCAGAGGCCTTGGGGTTGATTGGATAAATCTTACCCTGGAAGCCGTATTTTACCACATTTGAAATAATGGAATAGCCGGTCTTCCCCTCCTCCCTGGAGGCCCCAACAACTGCCACTGACTTTGGATTGAAGAAACCTTCGAGCATGTATACTCCGCGAAACGGTAAAGGCCGGTCTTTTGATACCTGAAGTATACCCGTCCTGAAAATTTTTTCAAGCCCGCATTCAAGTGGAACTTAAAAAGCGTTTAGCCACGGACTTGCACGGATAAAAAAGCTGGTAAGCTTGCAAGCTGGCAAGCCAACAAGCAAAATCCGTGTTCATCCGTGTTCAACTGCCGTTTAGGTTAAAGATGCCCATGCATCAAGGATAAAAAAGAAATTAGAACCGTCCCATTTATTTCATAAAAACTAAAAATTAACCGCTGAGACGCTGAGACGCTGAGTTAAACATCTTGAAATTATTGATTCTTTTCTCTGCGCCTCGCTTCATTCAAACTCGACCACCTTCCATCTTCCCAATACAGCACTTCTTGTACTTCATTCCGCTTTCGCACGGGCAAGGCTCATTGCGGCCTGTCTTGGGACCTTTCACCACAGTTTCGGTTTTTATTTTTTATCATACACAACGATCGGAGACATTACATCATGATAGGCGCAACGTTAAAAAAGATATTTGGAAGCAAAAACGAGCGGGAGTTAAAAAAGATTCAGCCCGTGGTTGAAAAGATCAACAGCCTTGAGCCGGACATGCAG